>NZ_JACJOD010000077.1 GCF_014695385.1 Trichocoleus sp. FACHB-46
CGCTTGCGGCACTATCTGGCTCGTCTGCATCGTCAGAGCTTCTGTTATTCCAAGTCACAAGAGATGCTGGAAGCCTCTATCTGCTTATTGACCTACTATCTGAGACATTGGAAAGTACTGATTCCTGTCTAAATCATTCGCTCTTTGTGCAACGCCCCTCCTTGAGCCTGCCCCATTCTGAGCATCTAGAAAATGATATCTGGCACGAAATTGCCAAAAAATACCTCCAGGCCATGGGCTTTGATATGAATCAGTATGCGGTAGTACGACATCGCGATCGCGACCACGATCATGCCCATATTGTTGCGAGTCGAGTGCGGCTGGATGGCACAACGGTTTCGGATAGCTGGGACTATCGTCGGAGTGAGGAAGTAATTCGCCAGTTGGAACGGGACTATGGCTTGCGTTCACTCCACTCAAGTCATGAAAAGGACAACCGCAGCCCCACGACTGGAGAGCGCCGGTTACTGGCTCGCACGGGTGAGGAGAGTGTGCGAGTGCAGCTTCAGCGATCGCTTGATCAAGCGACCCAAAATTCTGCCACCTTGCCGCAATTGGTTGAGCAATTGCAGCAGCAGGGAATTCGTGTTCGAGTGAGTTATCATCAGACGGGAGAAATAAAAGGCATTAGCTATGAATCCAACGGGATTGCTTTCAGTGGGACTCATTTAGGAAAAGCCTACACTTTCATCGGCTTGCAGAAATACCGGGGGGTGAATTATGACTCATCCAAAGATGCTGAATTAATCAGAACACTGATAGAACCACCCATCCATTCATCAACCAAAATGAATAGCAGTTCAGGCGCGCTTGTGCACGTGTCAAATATAGAAGAGAACCAACGAAACGAGCACGTAGCCAAGGATTGCCAAAAATCAAAATTGCCAAAACACCCACAACGAGAATTAGAACTTTAGATCGCCAGAGTAGCTAACGCCACCAAGAAAAGTAATTCTTGTGACTTAACTGTAATGTCTGCCAATTTACGACAAATGACGATTCAATTTCTTAGGCACATTGCCTTTGTGCTGGGTGCTAAGATTTGGCTACGGATCTCCTGGGATCTTACTCTAGAACTGATTCCCGATAATTGGAGTAATTGCCATAGGTTCATTGGAATTGACCTTCACGCTCAAGGGTTAAGCGTCTTATAAATCAGTCTGCGAAATTGTCCTACATTTCACCACTTAAGATCCGCCAGTTAAACGCCAATTTAGGAATGCAGTTGCGACTTAAACGTCAACTGCTGAAGTTCCTTTTGATTCCAGTTGCCTAACCTGGCGGCAGCTTCGTAGGTGCTTTGCAAGAACTCTAACAACATCTGATCCGGTGATTCTGCCTCGCGGACAGCGTCATAGGGCAAAATAAATTCACCCAACTCCTTACTGTAAAATGCAGCATCAGGGCGAACCTCAGCCTGCTTAAACCCATCGGGTTCTGGGTACGCATAGGAATAAAACGCTGGGTATGATAACCCGGCTCCGGGCCAAAATCCGGCGCTACTGACTTCCTGGGAATAGGCTTCCTTTGCCACTACATCTGGCAAATTCGGCACCCCTCCCGGATGCTCAGGAGCCGATCGCCCCGAAAAACGAGTCACTGCTAAATCAAAACTCCCCCAGAAAAAATGAACCGGACTAACCTTGCCGGAAAAATGTGAACGAAATTCTCGAAAGACTCGATCGGACTGTAGCAGCACTCGCCAGCATCGATTGGCATAATCTGCATCATAAGCAGCATGGGTTTCATCCTGCTCAAATCGAATCGGATCTGGAACTTCATTCGGTTTGGTGTTAATCGTGATGTGAAGATCTAATTCTCTCAGAGTTTCCATCACAGTCTGATAAAAATCAGCAACAGAGCGAGGGTAGAGGGCGATCGCCCGTCTTGCCCCTTCGCTGGTTTGAATCAGCAGCTCATGATCAATGAAATCGAAGTCGATTTGGAAGATCCGGCTGCCGTAGGGAATCGTGGAAGTGGTCAGTCCCCGAACGGTTAAATAGAGGGGAATATGCCAGGAATGATTAATCCACGGAGTTTTGGCAAATCGGATTTTGCCGATGATTTGCGTCCACATGTGTAGGGTGACATAGGTATCCTGCCATGCGTCCAAGGGTAAACTCGGCCAAATATCCGTTGAGGTCAGAGTAGGCTGATTTGACATCATGGTTTCCTCGCGAGTAGAAAAGGGGCGCGTGATCAATAGTTCTTCTGTTGTTCATCGTCAAAGCACCACAGCCATTGTTCTCCCAATTCGGCTGAAGTGATTACCGCATGTCCACTTTCTTCATAATGACGGCGTGCGTGCTGATTTTTAGACGAGTCGCAGCACAGTATTTTGCCGCAGGTTTGACAAATTCTCAAGTGAACCCAGCGATCGCCAACTCGAAGGCATTCCTCACAGCGGAATACCGGGTAATTGGCTTTTGAAATCATGTTCTCTAGCGTCAGTTCGTCCAGGTGTTGACAAGACATGGAAGATTTCTGTGAATGTGCAAGATATGTACTTGATCAAGTGGGATAAAGCCATGTGCGAAAGAGTTGAGTGAGGCGCGGCATAATCACGTAGGTCAGCAGGGCAACCGTTAGACCTGTAACCAACAAGGTTCTGAGCAATACCGGAAGCCCAGCTAGGAGTGGTACTAGCAAACGATTGAGAATAGATATTGTGAAAAACACTGCCAGCCATGTCACGATCGCCATTTTGTAGCGCGGAGGTGGAGCCTTCATGGGTTTGTTGGGAAGCGTAAACCAAGTTTCCAGACCCGTTAGAGTTTGAATGGTTTCAGGCTTTTCAATTAAGGGCTGCAACCGCTCCAGCCAGTCTTGCCGCACACTGGATTCCAGCCAGGTTTTAAGGTTGTTGTAATGATCAAACTTGACAATTGCCACATATTCAGGATGAGCGGGGTTACAGGGGCGAATCACATTGACCCCTAAATGTCCCTGAAATTGATGAGCAGCCGTCGCAATTCCATGCAACCATTCCTCATATCCTTGCTCACGCCCAGGTCGAATGAAGTGAGAAATGATGGCGGTTACCTGGTGAATTTCTTCATCTGTACCCACGACTAGTGGATCCTGCATTACACATGACCTCAAAAACTCTAGCTGCAAGGAAGTGATGATGGTTAATGAGCGATCGCTGCTTTTAAGGCAGCTTGGGCATTAGCGATCGCCAGATTCCGGGCTTCATCCCCAAGATTAAGGCTATCGGCATAGACGAACTCAATATCCGTTATCCCAATAAACCCGAAAATGTGTTTTAGATAGGGTGTTTGTAAATCATAGGTATGGGTTGGGCTACCTTCGGGGTAGGCTCCTCCCTGCGCTATAATGATCGTCATTTTCTTGTTGTGAACTAGTCCCTTGTAACCTGTTTCATCAACGGAGAATGTACGTCCCGCTCGCACAATCTGGTCAAGATAAGCTTTGAAGTTAGCAGGAATGCTGAAGTTATACATGGGGATACTGAAAACGTAGCGATCGGCTGATAAAAACTCGTCGATCAATTCGTTGGAAACTTGAATTGCAGCGGCTAACTCAGGTGTATGTTGATCGGACGGAGTAAATGCAGCCGCGATCCAGTCTTCGCTCACAAAAGGAACAGGGTCATGCCCAATATCACGGTAAGTGATGGTGTCGTTGGGATGAGTGGTTTTCCACTGGTTAATGAACTCTTTAGAGAGTGTGCGGGAGATGGAGCGATCGCCACGCGGACTCGCATCTAAATGGAGAATGTGGGTCATAGGATAAATCTTAGATTGTGAATGAAGAATGTAGCGGAGACAAATGAGCAACCGCTGGCGATCGCCCCTATTTTATGCACGAAATCATCCAGTGCTGCTGCAATGCCGCAAATGAACTGGATCACTGAGCAATGACAACATTCACTTAGTTACACACGAGTCATGAGGCGTTCGCGATTGGCAGAGCCAGCATTTGATGTTGCTGCATAGCTCGTCATTAGATTTTTGTAGTCAGGACTAAACCCTGCAAGGAGATTACCTAGCCCTTCAATATCGTTACGCCAATCACGGTGCAATTCACCCACAACGCTATACCAATTGACCAACTGAGCGCCAGCACGAGACATCCGATCCCAAGCTGCATCGCGACAGGTTTCATTGAAGGTGCCAGAGGCATCGGTGACAACAAAAACGTCATACCCTGCCTCCAATGCTGAAAGTGTGCAAAAAGTGACACAGACATCCGTGACAATTCCGGCAATAATCAATTGCTTCTTACCAGTTGCTTCTACGGCTTTAATAAATTCCTCGTTGTCCCAAGCATTGATCTGTCCGGGGCGCGGAATGAAGGTAGCATCAGGAAACTTCTCCTTCAGTTCCGGCAGGATGACTCCATTGGGACCGTCCTCAAAGCTAGTGCTCAAAACAGTAGGCAGGTTGAAAAACTTGGCTACACTTGCTAGCGCTAGCACATTATTTTTGAAGTCGGCAGCACCAATATCACGCACAAGCGAGAACAGTCCAGTTTGGTGATCCACTAGTAGAACCGCAGCATTATTCTTATCTAGGCGATTGTACTTGAATGTAGACATTAGGTAATTCTCCTATTTGAGTGATTAGTGAATGAGGAATTGCAGAATGAAATCAAAAGCTAAACATCTCTGCTTGTGCTTTTAAGTGAAACGTCTGTTTACCCTCAAGGGTTGATGACGTAAGCGATCGCGCCATGAACTGAGGCTGCAAGACAACGCCAAATTTCGCCACTTAAGCTCCGCGAGTTAAGCACAGAGTAAAGGCATTCGCGTCGCGTGCCCAAAGGGCATTCGCTTCACTGTGCGATCGCTCCTAATGCTTTCAACGTCGCTGCTTGAGTGTGCGTTAATCCAGTTGCGCCTTGAATATTCATGCCTTCAAGCATGGAACCGTGCAATTCCCTTGCTCGATCAAATTGCATGACTGTTTGCACAAACTCAATATAGGGGGTCGCCTTGAAGCTGTCGCCTATAGCAAGTTGAATTTTTTACAGTGCAAATTGATAGATTAACCATGCCATCGCAGAGTAGAAGGCTGGCTCTAACTTAAGTTAGAATCCGAATTTGATCGAAAGTACATTCGTACAACCGATCGACTATCAATGTCTGAATGCAAAATCCGGTAGCGATGTCCCACACCTCTGATGCGGGCGACCACCTGTTTGCCTCCCGAATGAAGCGGTTGTCACTACGAGCTATTGCCGTGAACCGACGACGACAGACCCTGGCTGCCTTAACGCTTCAGCAATACGGCTCTCGATTCCGAGGCAGCCTGTGGGAGATCTTGAATGTATCTCTGCCTTCCAGGCTATTTCCCATGCCCTTGTCTCACACCAGCCTGATTGGCTACTGAGTTGAGCAATTACAAGTCAGGATATAAAGGATCTACACAAGGAGCTTTATATTCTGAAGTTTGGCAAGCGATATACTTTGGGAAACGGATGACAGTCCTTCATGGGGGAGCGTTCAATGATTACCCTGCCTGGAATTATTATCCACAGCAAAATCTATGAGAGCTTAGCTTCTTTAGTGTATCGGGGCATCAGAGAGCAAGATAACTGTGCAGTGATTGCCAAAGTTCTCAAGCAGGATTATCCCTCTCCTCAGGATTTAACTCGTTATCGGCAGGAATATGAAATCACTCGCTTTCTCAATATTGAAGGCGTAGTCAAGGCATACAGCCAGCAAGACTACCAGCGCACGCTGGTTATTCTTTTGGAAGACTTTGGTGGAGAGTCTTTAGAATGCTGGATGCGGCAACAATTAGACTTCTCTCCCATGCCGCTGTCGGTTTTTTTGAATATGGCGATCGCCATTACGGATACTCTAGGCAAAATCCATGCGGCTCATGTCATCCATAAAGATATTAATCCTGGCAACATTGTCTTTAATCCGAGGACTAGCGTTGTCAAAATCATTGATTTTGGCATTGCCACTCGCTTCAGTCGCACCAATCGCACATTCAAAAGTCTCCATCTTCTAGAAGGAACCCCCGCATACCTGTCGCCAGAGCAAACCGGGCGAATGAACCGGATGCTCGACTATCGCACTGATTTCTACTCACTGGGTGCAACCTTCTACGAACTGTTGACGGGACAATTGCCGTTTCCCACTAACGATCTCCTAGAGCTAGTCCACTGCCACATTGCCAGACCGCCGGCTCCCCCGCATGAATTGAACGCAACGATTCCCCAACCTGTTTCAGATCTTATTTTGAAACTGATGGCAAAGAACGCGGAGGATCGCTATCAAAGTGCTTGGGGCATCAAAGCAGATTTAGAACGCTGTGCGCAGCAACTGGCAGAAGTGGGTTTAATTGAACCTATGCCATTGGGTCTGCAAGATGTTTCTGAACAGTTTTGCATTCCTCAAAAACTGTATGGGCGAGAAGCGAAGATTGAAGCATTATTGGCGGCGTTCGACAGAGTGGCAGGGAATGAGGGAGTAGGGGAATGGAGAAGTGGGGGAGCAGAAGAAGACATTACCCTACTACCGCATCGTGAAATGATGCTGGTCTCCGGTTATGCTGGCATCGGCAAAACAGCATTGGTGCAGGAACTCCATAAACCGCTCACAGCAAACCAAGGCTATTTTATCTCTGGCAAATTTGACCAATTTGGGCGCAACATTCCCTACAGCGCCATTGTGAATGCCCTGCAAAAGTTAGTGCAGCAACTCTTGAGCGAACCGGATGAGCAGGTGGAAGTGTGGCGATCGCGCCTGCTCACTGCTTTGGGCAGCAACGGACAAATCATCATTGATGTCATCCCTGAAGTTGAGTTTATTGTTGGTGAGCAGCCACCCGTGCCCGAAGTTGGAGCAACTGAGGCACAGAATCGCTTCAATCTCACGTTTCAAAGATTTGTGCGGGCGTTTTGTGCAAAAGAGCATCCCCTAGTCATTTTTTTAGACGATTTACAGTGGATTGATTCTGCAACGTTGAAGTTAATCGAACTCATCTTACTTGATGAGCAAATCCAGTATCTGTTTTTGATCGGAGCTTACCGAAATAACGAACTGACTCCAACGCATCCGTTGGTCTTAACGCTAGAGAGCCTGCGAAACCAGGGAGCAGTGCTTCAGGAAATCATCCTGACCCCCTTAACCCTGGAACCGTTGAGTCAACTGATAGCTGAGACATTACATCACAATCCTGATACCGTTCGTTCTTTAGCCCAAGTCGTGTTGCGTAAAACCGAGGGCAACCCTTTCTTTGTTGGTGAATTTTTGAAGCTGCTGCATAGCGAAAACCTGTTGACCTTTGATGCCCAACAGTTGAGTTGGCAGTGGAATTTAACTGAGATTGAAGCTCAAGATATCACCGATAATGTGGTGGAGTTACTGCTGCGTCAGTTGCAGAAATTGCCGGAAGCAACACAGCAAGTTCTCTCCATCGCTGCTTGTGTTGGGTCTGAGTTTGATTTGGAAACGTTGGCGATCGTTTGCGAAAAATCACCGAAAGCAATTTTTCAGGATTTATTAGAAGCAATACAAGCAGGATTAATTCAACCTCTGTCTGAATTGGACGAAGATTTGTTGGTTCAAGAGTATAAGTTTCTGCACGATCGCGTTCAGCAAGCGGCTTATGCCCTAATTGATGAGTCGTGCAAACAAGTGGTTCATCTCCAAATTGGTCGCAATCTCCTCAAAAAAACGTTGCCAGAACAGCTATCAGAGCGGTTGTTTGAAATTGTCGATCATCTTAATCATGGAATTGAGCTTGCCTGTGATCAGGCAGAGCGAGATGAAATTGCCAAACTGAATCTATTGGCAGGTCAGAAAGCAAAAGGAGCGATCGCGTATAGTACGGCAGGAAACTATTTAGCTACAGGGAGACAATGGTTAGAAGACTTTAGCTGGCAAACGAACTATGACTTGACCTTAGAGTTATATGTAGAAGCAACAGAAGTTGCTTACTTGTGTGGTGAGTTTGAACAGGTAGAATACTGGGCAGCGATCGTCCTGCAAGAAGCTAAAACGGTTCTCGACACTGTAAAAGTTTACGAAGTCAAAATTCAGACCGATATTGCACAGAATCAGCCATTAAAAGCAACCAATACAGCATTACAAGTGTTGCCGCAACTAGAAATTAATTTCCCTACAACGCCCAGTCAATCGGATATTCGTCTTGAACTAGATACGATCGCCGCTCTCTTCAATGAGAAAGAGGTTGAGAGCTTGATCGATTTGCCAGAGATGACTGAACCGAGCAAGCTAGCGGCGATGCGAATCTTATCTAGTATTACGATCGCTGCCCAAATTGCTGCTTCTAATTTGATACCTCTGCTTGCGGCTAAACAAGTCAACTTATCGATCCAGTATGGTAATGCGTTTGTGTCTCCCTTTGCCTATGCCACCTTTGGGTTAATCCTTTGTGGAAGGTTCGGAAACATCGAGACTGGCTATCAATTTGGACAGCTTGCTCTAAAGCTATTGTCACAGTCTCATAATCACGTACTCAAAGCTAGAACATTGCTGATTGTCAATAACTTCATCATTCACTGGAAAAAACATACTAGAGAATTATCGCAGCCATTACTTGAAGGCTATCAAATTGGGCTAGAAACTGGAGATTTAGAGTCTGCTGCCTACTGTGCTTATACTCACTGTTCTCAATCCTACATCAATGGAAAAGAACTCGTAGAGGTTGAACGCGATCTGGTGACCTATGGCGAAGCAATCCATCACATCAAACAAAAAACAGCACTCACTTGGAATCAGATCCTTCGACAAGTCGTCATCAACTTAATGGGAGGTTCGATCGACTCAACCCGCCTCGTCGGCGAATTCTACAATGAGGAAATTGAACTGCCACAGTATGAAATTGCAAATGATGAAAGCACTATTTTTAGTGTACGTTCCAAAAAACTTTTCCTATGCTACCTTTTTTCTGATTATGCTCAAGCCGTTGAAAACGCAGCCCTAGCAGAAACTTATTTGATCCGATTAACTGGCGCAACCCCTGAGCCTTTGTACTATCTCTATGATTCTTTGGCAAGACTGGCAACCTATTCTGAAAGCAGTACTCAAGTGCGGTCAGAAATTCTCAAAAAAGTTGCTGTCAGCCAGGAAAAAATGAAGCACTGGGCATATCATGCACCGATGAATTATTTGCACAAATATCATCTAGTCGAGGCAGAGAAAGCACGAGTCTTAGGGCAATTTCTTGAGGCTGAAGAGTTTTATGAACGGGCGATCGCAGGTGCTGCTGAAAATGAGTATATCCAGGAAGAAGCATTAGCTTATGAATTAGCGGCTAAACATTATCTGGCGCGAGGTCGGGAAAAGATTGCTCAAACCTATATGAAAGAGGCGCACTACTGCTACGACCGCTGGGGCGCAACCGCTAAAGTTAAAGACTTAGAAAACCGCTATCCACAGTTCTTTTGTCAGTCGCCTAAAGCCGCTTCCACATCAATTCCTATTACTGCTGAAACTATCACTAATCCCTCCCATACTGCTTTCGATTTAGCAGCAGTGATGAAAGCTTCACAGGCGATTTCTCGTGAAATTGAACTGAAGCAACTGCTGCGATCACTGATGCAAACTGTAATTGAGAATGCTGGCGCACAAACCGGATATCTGATTTTAGAAAACTCAGGAGAATGGTCGATTGAAGCGGCTTGTGAAGTCAATGCCGATGAGAATGCTTGTGCGACTCAGGTGTTACAGTCTATTCCAATTGCCGATCAATTGCCAGAGTCAATCATTCAATATGTGATTCGGACTCTGGAGCCTGTCACCTTAAATGATGCGACTCGTGAAGGTGCTTTTATTAATGAGCCATACATTCAACAGAACCAGCCTCAATCTATTTTCTGTTTGCCGCTGCTGAATCAAGCCAAGCTGGTCGGTGTATTGTATTTAGAAAATCGGTTAGCCACTGGAGTCTTTACACCAGAGCGATCGCAGGTCTTGCAGCTATTATCGACTCAAGCAGCGATCGCCATCGAAAATGCCAACCTTTACTCAGAACTGCAGGCTAAGGAAAGCAAGATCACCCAGTTCCTCGAAGCGATTCCGGTGGGAATTGCGATCGTGGATGCGACGGGTTGCCCTTACTATACCAACCAATGCGGCAATCAACTCATGGGCAAAGAAACTGATACTTCCATAGCACCGGAGCAGATCTCAGAGGCTTATCAGCTTTATATAGCGGGAACGGATCAAATCTATCCAGCGGAGAGTTTGCCTGCACAGCAGGCATTAAGGGGCGAACGCATCAGGACTGAAGATATAGAAATTCGTCGAGATCATGTCTCAATTCTAGTTGAGGCACGGGGAACACCAGTTTTTGATCAACAGGGCAATATCACTCATGCGATCGCTACCTTTCAGGACATTACAGAGCGCAAACAAGCCGAGAAACTCCTAGCCGACTACAACTGCACTTTAGAGCAACAGGTCGCAGAACGAACTGCTGCGTTACGACAAAGTGAAGCAAATTACCGCAACCTGCTACAAACCGCGAATTCCGTCATCATTTGCTATGACACGCAAGGACGAATTCGATACATCAACGATTATGGGGTAAAACTTCTTGGCTATGAAGAACATCAGATTGTAGGGCGAACCTTATTTGAAACCATCATTCCAGACATCGAAACCTCTGGACGCGATGTGAGACCCATGGTCCACGATTTACTTCGTAATCCTCAATTGTACCCGCAAGGCGAGGGTGAAAACCTGTGTCGAGACGGTCGGCGAGTTTGGATGGCCTGGTCGAATCAAGCCATCTTCAATGACCAGGGAGATGTCGTTGAAATCTTATCGGTGGGCAACGACACTACCCAGCGTAAACAAGCAGAAGAGGCTTTACAACGCAGTGAAGCCAAGTTCCGAGCTATCTTTGAAAACTCGCAGGTTGGCATCTACCGAACCCGCCTCTCGGATGGATTAATTCTCAATGCCAATCAACGCTATGCCAATCTGCTTGGCTTTGATTCACCAGAAGAAATCATTGGGCTGGAACACACCATCGACTATTTTGTAAATCCCAGCGATCGCCAAAAAGCCATTGAGGTGATGAAGCGGGATGGGGAAGTGCGAAACTTTGAAACTCAGCTGCGAAAACGAGATGGGACATTGTTCTGGGGACTTTCCTCTGCTTATCTGAATGCAGACGATGGCTACCTCGAAGGGGTGACTGCGGATATTAGCGATCGCAAACGAGCAGAAGTCGCTCTACAAATGAGTGAAGAACGACTGCGCTTAGCCTTAACCGCTTCAAATCAGGGACTCTACGATATGAATCTCAAAACTGAAGAAATCGTGGTTAACCCAGAATACGCTTTAATGCTGGGCTACGATCCAGCAACATTTCACGAGACCAAATCTAGGTGGGTTGAGAGTTTGCATCCTGATGACAGAGAAGCAATGTTTGCAGTTTACAATGGTTTTATGACCGGAGAAGCCCCCAACTATCAAGCAGAGTATCGCCTGCGTACCCGAGATGGTCAGTGGAAATGGATTCTTTCTGTCGGCAAAATTGTTGCCTGGAATGAATCCGGTGAACCTCTCCGAGCGTTGGGAGTTTATACGGATATTGATGATTGCAAACAGGCAGAAGCCGCGCTGCAAGCCTCTGAAGCAGAACTGCGGGCACTCGTTTCAGCCATTCCCGATCCGCTGTTTGTCCTTACTGCTGAAGGGCGGGTGATCGAAGCAGTCGAAGTGAAACCGAATCAGTTGTATCGACCTATTGAGGAGCAGATTGGTCAAACACTGCACCAGATTTTTGAAAAAGAACAAGCCGATGAATTCCTGGGTTACGTTCGGCAAGTACTGAGAACCCAACAAATGCTCACAGTTGAGTACAGCTTGCAGATAGCTGAACAAGAAGCTTGGTTTTCGGCTCGCATTGCCCCAATCAGCCTCGATCAGGTGATTTGGTTGGCGCGAGATATTACGCCGCAAAAGCAAGCAGAAGCAGCCTCAATTTTAGAGGAGCGCAACCGCATGGCGCGTGAAATTCACGACACACTCGCTCAGGCGTTTACGGGCATTCTGGCTCAGGTGGGAGCAGCAAAACAGGTGCTAACAGATGATTTAGAAGCAGCTCAAGCACACCTAGACCTGATCAAAGAATTGGGGCGAACTGGACTGACTGAAGCACGGCGATCGGTCGTCGCACTCCGTCCTCAGCTTCTAGAGGAGGGCAGTTTACAGAGCGCTCTGCACCGTCTCGTCGCTCAACTCAGAACTGCCGCAATGGATACCACTTTGTATTATGAGATTGAGGGTGCAGTGTATTCTCTACCGGCTGAAGTCGAGAATAACCTACTACGGATGGGGCAGGAAGCATTAACCAATGCGATTAAACATGCCAATGCTGACGAAATTCGAGTTGAGCTAGTCTACGATCGCGATCAGTTTTGCTTGCGCGTGAAAGACAATGGACAGGGCTTTGGAGTTGGAAGTATTTCAGCCTCTGAGGGGTTTGGCTTACTCGGCATGAGCGAACGAGCAGAGCGCATCGGTGCACAACTCACGATTCGGAGTCAACCTGGAGAAGGAACAGAGATGATTGTCACCATCGATCGGGAGGCATCACAATGAGCCAAGCCATTCGGGTTCTGATTGCAGACGATCATGCCATTTTTCGGCAAGGATTAGCCACGATTATTAATCGTGACCCAGATATGCAGGTGATTGCACAAGCCGAAAATGGGGAACAAGCGATCGCTCTATTTGGGGAACACCAACCGGATGTCACGCTCATGGATCTGCGAATGCCTGAAGTGGAGGGAGTTGCCGCCATCGGTGCAATTCGTGCTACGGCTAAATCTGCTCGGATTATTGTACTGACCACGTATGATAGTGACGAAGATACCTATCGGGGATTGCAGGCAGGCGCAAAAGGATACCTGTTGAAAGAAACTGAACCTGACGAGCTTCTAAATGCCATTCGTACCGTTCATCGGGGTCAGAAGTATATTCCGCCTGACGTGGGAGCAAAGTTGGTACAGCGGCTCAGCAATCCAGAACTGAGTGAAAGAGAACTGGCGGTACTCCGCTCACTCGCACAGGGGATGAGTAACGCTGATATTGCGGCTGCTTTGAGTATCGGTGAAGGTACGGTTAAATCCCATGTCAATCGGATTTTGAATAAGCTAGATGTTAGCGATCGTACTCAAGCTGTGATTGTTGCCGTCAAACGCGGCATTGTGAATTTGTAGGATGTGCTTTCGATCAGATTCGGCTTCTAACTTAAGTTAGAGTCAGCCTTCTACTTTGCGATCGCATCGTTACTCTACCAATTTGTACTGTAAAAGTTTTAACTTGCTGTAGAAGACGACTTAAAGGCGATCTCCTACATTGAATGTATGCAATAAAAGTGCATCCAATCAGACAAATCATACTCCTCTAAAGCGGTAAACCTGATCGAATTTTCAATCCTAATTATTGGAGATAAATCTATGACTTCTACCCCCACAGCCACAGCGACAGACCCAACGCTACGCCAAGGCGATTCTGGTGCTGCTGTCAGTGAGCTACAACAATTGTTGAATACCAAAGGAATCAACATTGCAGTCGATGGAATCTTTGGCAGTGCGACTCGCGCCGCGGTGGTTCAGTTTCAACAGCAAAGTGGACTTGCTGTAGATGGCATCGTTGGACCTAAAACCTGGCAAGCCCTTCGTCGAGGTGGCCCCATTCAACTGACTGATGCAGCCATTTACTACGAGCCATCGAAATATCCCTATCAAAAAGAGGCGTTTGAATGGTTGCAATCCCAGATTTCTAGATCAAATCTAGAGGAATTTGCTCGCCGTTGGCGGAACCTACGCTAACGCAGCCATCACCGATTTCAAAGTTATTCAGCCTAGGTTCAAATTGCTGACGCTGGGAATGCCTAAATCATAGGGTTTTTCCCAGCTTTCGTGGCAATGTTCTAGGTTTGATACAGATGTAGAAAAATGAACGACGATCGTAGCCATAGTTCCTTACTTGTACCTCCTTCAACCCAAGATTGGATGCAAGGTGTGCTGAGTGCTAAGGTCGTGCTGGTGATGTATGGAGACTATCAATGTCCTAGAAGTGCAGACGTTTATAAGCTGATTAAAGCGATCAAACGAGAGCTTAGTGCTGCTTCTGGAGGGGATGATTTATGTTTTATCTTCCGTCATTTTCCACAAACAAAGATTTATCCCCATGCTCAACGGGCAGCCCAAGTCGCCGAAGCCGCCGCCGCCCAAGGAAAGTTTTGGTTAATGAGCGATACTTTATTTGACCATCAACAAAGGTTGGAGAACGGTTATCTTGTCGAGTACGCCAATGATTTAGGGCTTGACATTCCTCAGTTTCTCAAAGAGTTGTCTAAACAAGTGCATATCGATCGCATCAACGAAGATATTGAAGGCGGAATGCAGAGTGGAGTAACGACTGCTCCAGCCCTATTCATCAATAACATTCGATATACCGGACGCTGGAAGATGACAGAGTTAATAACAGCCATTGTTGCTGCAAGTCATTAAGCTTCCCAACCTTTGCTTGCCATCCATTTTTGACTGAGGACAATTTTATGAAATTCAGTCCACGATCGACCAAAAATGATTTCAAGCAATCGAGGTTTTCAACTCAGACTCATTTTCCCACTGCGCGCTCTCCTAATCATGCTCTTGTTACGGTTGCCCAAGAGGTCGCTGAGCGGCTCCAATAAGCCTATCCTCTTTCATCTGATGACAGTAACTCGGTTGAGGCGATCGATATTCGCGCAGTTGATTCAGACTTGAGGCAAATGATTCTCGCTGAATCACTCACAGATCGGGAGTTGGAGGTGTTGCAATTGATTGTTGATGGAGACAACAGTATCGCGATCGCTCGGAAGCTTAATATTTCTGTGGGTACGGCAAAAACTCATATTCGCGACATTCTGAAGAAGTTCAGATGAGCATTCAAACAGGCGATCGACATTTCTCCACACCAGTATGTGATTCAACAACGAGTGGAACAAGCAAAGTTAATGCTGTCGAAAACGGATTTGGCGATACGTGCTACGCACAGGCTACGCCAACGCAGATATTGCTTTACAAGTCGGTTTCTCTAGCCAGAACCATTTAAACCAACAGTTTAAGCGCCGCACTGGAATGACCCCAAAACAGGTGCGCTAACAGGAAGAATCTGACGAGTTAGGTTAAGAATCTGAAAGAAGTCGAGCACAAGAACTCAGAACACTCAGAACATTCAAAATAGATAGAACGGCAGGATTAATATCTCCATTAATCCTATTTAGAAGTACGCCTGATCGTCTTTCATGGAGAAATAAGGCAATGACACAAGATAAACCAAAAATTGCTCTAGTGGCAGGAGCGAGTCGAGGACTGGGAAAGAATACTGCTTTAGCAGTGGCAAAGAAAGGAGTGGGCGTAATTGTGACCTACCTCAACGGTGAAGCGGAAGCAAAATCCGTTGTTTCTGAAGTTGAGGCAATTGGCAATAAAGCAGTGGCATTGCAGCTCGATATCGGCAAAATCGAAACCCTTGATGCGTTTGTAATAAAAGTCAAGCAAGCCCTGCAAAACACTTGGGACATCGAGCAGTTTGATTTCCTCATCAATAACGCCGGAATTAGTAGCGGCTCACTGTTTGCAGAAACAACAGAGGAAGAATTTGATCGAATATTCAACATTAACTTCAAGGGTGTCTTCTTTCTCACTCAGAAGTTGCTGCCATTGCTCAAAGATGGTGGACGAATCGTGAATGTTTCATCGTTTCTGACCCGCACCATAAGCCCAGGACGAGCGATCTATGCCAGCACGAAGGGCGCGATCGAGGTTCTGACTCGCTCCTTAGCGAAGGAACTAGGACAGCGGCAAATCACAGTGAATGTAGTCGCTCCAGGAGCGATCGCAACCGAGGGCAGTGTCGTGCAGGACAATCCAGAGATCAATAAGTACGTCGCGTCCCAAACTGCTTGAGGTCGGGTGGGTGAACCTGATGATATTGGAGGGGCGATCGCGCTGTTGCTGTCGGAAGAGAACCGATGGATTACTGGACAGAGAATCGAAGTCTCCGGGGGCAGTCTCTCTAGCTCGAACTCGCCAGTCAAAGCCATCTGACGCAACAGTTTAAGCGCCTGACTGGAATGACCCCAAAACAGATTCGCTAACTCTATGACGCACGAGTTAAGGAGACAAAGATGAGGATCAAAGCAATCAAAGGACATCTGGGAATCGGACCGGAAGTGAAAGACGCGACTTACGTAGAGGCTGCGAGGTGGGGTAAGTATCGGGGGTGGCGGTATGTTCTGGGGCTGGTGATCATCCTCTTTGCGTGGCTGGTGGTCGGGACTGGTGCCAGCGTACTCGTCGTGATCATCGGCCAGCCGGATTACTTCGTGCTTGATTACCTCGTGCTTGATCCTTTCGAGAAGTTCCTGTTTGTTATGGCAGGTTTCCCATTTTTCCTCGCGGGGGTTCTCATCGCCGTTACCCTTATCCACCGCCGTCATCCCCTGACGCTAATTACGGCGCGGAAGAAGATAAGCTGGCGTCGCATCGGTCAGGGGTTTGTGGCGTGGTCCGTTCCAGCGTGTCTGATAGGCGTGCTGGGACAGTACCTCTTCTACCCCGACACCTTTACCTTCAACTTCGACCTGGCGACATTCGCGCTCTTCGTGCCACTGGCACTGGTCTTCACCGCGATCCAGACGACCACTGAGGAGCTGTTCTTTCGCGGATACATCGTGCAGGGTGCGAGCCTCATCTGGAGCAACCGCGTTTTTCTGGCGCTCGTGGCAGCCGTGGTATTCACCCTGCCGCACCTCTTAAACCCGGAGGTGAGCGCAGGCGGCTGGCTCACGGTCTTCTCCAACTACTTCCTCGTTCCGGGTCTGTTGTGGACCGTGGTCTCGTTGATTGACGGAACCACTGAACTCGCCATCGGCGCACATTTCGCGAACAACATCGGTAGCATACTCCTGTTTAACATCACTGGAAGTGCTGTGACCACACCGGCTCCGTTCACAATCAGCGAGTATCACGCCACCTACGGGGCGCTATCGGTGCTGGTTGCAATACCCATATTCCTGGCGATCGCCTACAAGGTGTTCAAACACGACGAGGCATCCAAACCCGTTTTCCAGGGTGGTCGGATTGGTCGTCGGTGATTTCGTCAGTTCGTTGCTGAAGGTCATTTAATTACAACAGGAGAAACAAAATGATACTGCAAGATAAAGTAGCGTTAGTCACTGGTGGAACTTCAGGAATTGGTCATACAACCGCGGTCGCCTTCGGTGCTGCTGGAGCAAAGGTTGTATTCTCAGGCAGACGCGACGCAGAAGGTGAAAAAACCGCCAAACTGATTCGCGAAACAGGCGCTGAATGCTTATACGTCTATTGAAACAAGTTCACTAACATCACAAGAATTTGACAAATCATTTTAAGAATCTGAAAGCAGTCAAGCATTGGAACTCAAGACACTTTAGATAGAACCAGGAGTATTTAATCATGGTCAAAGAGCAAACTGTAGACGGACAAACAAATTTACAAGCAACTGCCAATTTGACACCAGCCCAGGAGTCTTTGCAAGCACTTTGGGAAGAGCACTTACAGTACGAGTTTGGCACTCACAGTACTGAAGATGCCCTCGCTACGATGGTTGAAGATGCTTACGTTAACCACATTCCGGTAATGATTGGGGGAGTCGGGAAACCAGCACTGCGCGAGTTTTATTCCAAATACCTCATTCCACAGATGCCGCCGGACATGGAGTTGACCCCAATCTCGCGCACGATCGGGACAGATCAACTCGTGGATGAAATGGTGGCTAAGTTCACTCATACTGTTTGGATGGAATGGATATTACCCGGCGTTGCTCCCACCGGAAAACGGGTAGAAGTGCCAGTAGTAGCGATTATTCGGTTTTGTGACGGCAAGTTAGCCCACGAACACATTTACTGGGATCAGGCAAGTGTATTGGTTCAAGTCGGCTTGCTCGATCCGAGTACACTTCCCGTCGTGGGCATTGACAGTGCGCGTAAGGCGATCGATCCCAACTTACCTTCAAACACACTAATCGATCGCGACTAAGTGTAGGAGCCAGCAGATATCAATGCCTAAACCCGCCATTTTGCAACCAGGATCGCAACTCGCCTGACCCAGCCACGTTCTATACCCATGGTGAAAAAGGCTATCTGGATTATCCAGCCCTAGCAAAAGTTTAGAAACTTAGAAAACGAAATAACTCACATGAAAGTTTTGATTGTTCTTGCACACCCAGAGTCGAAAAGCTTTAACGGAGCAATGTTCCAGACAGCAATTGACACTTTCAAAGACTCTGGGCATGATGTTCAATATTCAGATCTCCATACCATGAGATTTGACCCTGTATCCGATCGCCGCAACTTTACGTCTGTCAAAGATCCTGACTACTTTAAGCAGCAACTTGAAGAGATGTATGCAACTGAAGTTGGAGGATTCATTCCAGAAATTGAAGCTGAGATCCAAAAACTGGAATGGTGCGATCTGATGATTTGGCAATTCCCTTTGTGGTGGTTCAGTGTCCCTGCAATTTTGAAGGGGTGGGTCGATCGTGTCTTTGTTATGGGGCGTGTTTACGGTAATAGACATATTTATGAAACGGGCAGATTTCGAGGTAAGCAAGCAATGCTCTCGTTGACCACAGGTAGCACAGAAGAGGACTATCTTGCAGGCGGTTTTAACGGTGATATCCATGCTATTCTGCGCCCAATTCAGCGAGGGATGCTGCAATTCGCTGGTTTTGACGTTCTTGCTCCGCAGATTGTTTATGCCCCCGTTCGCCAAACAGATGCAGTTCGTCAACGTATCTTGAATGATTTTTCGCAACGATTGCGAACCATTGAACGTGAGTTGCCGATCGCCGTAGGTCAGTATTGATCGGCATGGAACTGGCGGGAGTGGATTTATGGGGCACGCAGCCAGGATCGTACTCATCCTGGTTGTAGGAGGCGCTTCTTATTGCTGGCTCCTACACGTATTGCTCATTGAGTTTTTGACAAAGTGACACAGCTATTCACAACAAGAGGTAACTATCATGATGCTTAAAGACAAGGTGGCATTAGTCACTGGCGGAACTTCAGGAATTGGTCGTGCAACCGCGATCGCTTATGCCCAACAACAGGCAAAGGTAGTGGTGGTGGGTCGTCGAATGGATGAAGGTGAAGAAACAGTTCGATTGATTCAGGAAGCTGGCAAAGAGGCTATTTTTGTGCAAGCAGATGTCACGAAAGAAGCCGATGTTGAAGCAATGCTTGATAAAGCAGTGAGTGTTTTTGGTCGGTTAGATATTGCCTTTAATAATGCAGGAATGGTCGGCGAAAACCCCTCATTGATTGAGCAAACAGAAGCGGAATATGATCGCACGATGAACGTCAATGTCAAAGGCGTTTGGTTGTCGATGAAGCATGAAATCGCTCAGATGTTGAAACAGGGAAGTGGTTCAATCGTCAATATGGCATCTGCGAATGGAGTCGTTGCATTTCCTACCCAACCCCTCTACACCGCGAGTAAACATGCAGTAGTCGGTTTAACAAAAGCTGCTGCGCTCCAATATGCCAAAGCAGGTATTCGCATCAATGTCGTTGCACCAGCAGTAATCGAAACAGATATGTTTGAAGCAGTTACAGGTGGGCAGGATGAGGTCAAAGCTTACATAACAGGACTCCACCCGATCGGACGGGTTGGGACACCGCTTGAAGTTGCAAATGCAGTCCTGTTTTTATCATCTGACCTGGCATCGTTCACAACAGGTGAAACGTTGATGGTAGATGGTGGGTATGTAGCGCAGTAGTCGATCGGCAGTGCGACACGTTGCGACCAAGTCGCGATCGACCTGCATTATCTGCTCGATCACTCTCCGTGCTGTTGGTTCCTCAAGGGCATCCCGGTAATACGCGGTGTTTGATTGAGCAGTAATACATCTAAAGGAGTCCATCATGACGACAACACTTGCAGGCATTGCACTGGTAACGGGTGGTTCTCGCGGTTTAGGAGCGGTGATCGTAGGGTATGCGAAAGATCAAAACTTTTACACTCACAATTAACGAAAGGAAAAGAAATGGCTGAAAAATTTGGTGCAAAATCGACCGCCGACGAGGTGCTTTCTGGCATTGATCTCAAGGGAAAGCGATTTCTCATTACGGGTGCATCGTCAGGCATTGGACTCGAAACCGCCCGCTCACTGGTCTCGCACGGCGCTAGTGTAATCGGCGCGGTCAGGAACCTCACTAAAGCTGAGCCAGCCACTGCATCGGTTCGTGATGCCGCGTCGCAAGGAGGTGGCAGCCTGGAGTTGATCAATCTTGATCTGGCATCCTTGCAAAGCGTTCGTGCCTGTGCGGATAAACTGTTGGCTGACGGTCAACCGTTCGATGCCATCATCGCCAACGCTGGCGTTATGGCAACTCCGTTCGGTCGGACGATCGATGGCTTTGAAGTCCAGTTCGGAACTAACCATCTTGGTCATTTCGCCCTGATCAATGGGATCGAGCCGTTGCTCGCCGATAATGGACGGCTGGTCGTCCTGTCGTCGCTCGCGCATCGCGGTGCCGATATCGACTTGGACGATCCGAATTTCGAGCAGCAGTCGTACGATCCATGGGTTGCCTATAGCCGATCGAAAACCGCCAATTCACTGTTCGCTGTGGAGTTTGACAGACGGCATCGCGATCGCGGCATTCGGGCTGCTTCGGTGATGCCCGGAAACAGTCTGACGGACCTACCCCGCCATTTCTCGCAGGAGGAGTTGCAGGGACTTTTACAGACCGTTGACGCAGCGCGCACCGAAGCGGGTCTGCCGCCGAAAGAGTTGAAAGAGATTCCGCAGGCAGCCGCGACATCGGTCTGGGCAGCAGTCGTGGCGAATAAAGACGAGATCGGCGGACACTATCTTGAAGATTGCGCGATCGCGCCAATCAATGACACACCCAACCCATTTGCTGACGGTGTCAGGTCGTATGCACTTGACGCTAACAAAGCTAAGCAGCTTTGGGCGAAAAGCGAGGAATTGATCAGCGCTGTATCTTAAAGGTTTTCGACTTTTGTCAATAAAATTTAGATGCGTTTACCCTGGGATTTGGAATAGTCAGGAAAAACTATTCATGAGAAAGTTCACTCTTCGGTTAGTTATTATCGTTCTGGTTGTCAGTGTGCTTGTTGGCTCTGGTTGGCTGAATCGCGCAACTCCTGCTTCAACCTGTGACATCGCAACTCGCTCTACCCAAATCGGGAGTGGAACGCTCTCCTATAATCAAGCAGGGACAGGACAGCCGATTTTACTGCTGCATGGATTATTTGCCGAGAAAGAGCAGTGGAATGGCATGATGTGCGAGTTGGCTAGAGCAGGCTATCAAGCGATCGCACCCGATCTACCCGGTTATGCCAAGAGTACTGGATTTACCGTGAAAGACTATGCACTAGAGAATCAGGTAGCCCTCCTGCACCAGTTTGTCGAGCAGCTAAAGATTCAATCCCTTGATGTTGCAGGTAGCTCGATGGGGGGCACGATCGCAACCCTTTACAGCCAGCTTTATCCCAACCAAGTTCGCAGCCTCGCCTTTATCGGCTCACCGCTAGGCATAACGAATTGGGCAACTAGCGTCAGGAAATCGATTATTGAGGGCATCAATCCCTTTATTCCGATTACCAAAGAGCAGTTCGATCTAGAAATCAGTCTGCTTTTCGTGACGCCTCCTACGATTCCGGATGAGGTCAAAACCGAGAAAGTGAACGATTATGTGAATCGTAATCGAAATTATCAGCAGACTTGGGACATTGTGAATCTTTATGATGATGTGCTTTGTCAGTTGCCTCACAGTCGGGTTCCGACCCTGGCAATTTGGGGTCAGGAAGACAAAATCTATGATATTCGGGATGTCGATCGCTCACATCGCTGTCTTTCAGGGAGCCAAATTATTCAATTACCCAAAGCAGGACATTTGCTGTTGATCGAAAACGCTCAGGAAGCAGCATCGAATTATCTTGGTTTTCTGAAAACAATCAAAAATCGATAGACGAATCAAGCATTCAGCAATTAGGCTTCGGTGTCGAAGAATTGAATCTCAGCCAGTTGTTGGCTAATGACCTGAACCTTAGGCTTACAAAAGAAAGGAGATCGCTATGAGAAACAATGGAACGACATGACTATTTAGTTAAGTTGCACATCGCCTTTGGCTGGGAGCAAGAAAACTTTTTTGGTGTGCTACGAGGCTGTGATATCTGCATTTGCTACTAAACGGTAACTACCTTACCAAATCGTGCTGACTTACGAAGTTAGGGAGAACTTACCTCCGCTGAGTGGTATCGAAATCCCATCACTGTTAATTCTAAATCAAGGAGAGTTGGCACAGATGAAATCTATGAAGGCAGCCGTATTAACTGCGTTTGGTGATGCTGAGAAGTTTGAGATTCAAACTGTTCCCATACCAACACTGAAGGCGAATCAGGTGTTAGTCAGAGTTTGTGCAACCTCGATTAACCCGGTCGATTATCAAACTCGTCGTGGTGATTACAAGGAACTGGTTCGATTACCCGCCATCATTGGAGTTGATGTTTCAGGGGTGATTGAGGCAGTTGGAGAAGCTGTGACTGATTTCAAGGTGGGAGATGAAGTGTATTACTCGCCGCAAATTTTTGGAGAATTCGGTAGCTACGCTCAGTATCATGTGGCTGATGCAGCGATTGTTGCATTGAAGCCTGCAAATCTATCGCACATTGAAGCAGCTTCTTTTCCGCTTGCAGGCGGAACGGCTTGGGATTGTCTAGTGACTAGGGGCAATCTACAAGTTGGGGAAACAGTTCTCATCCATGCGGGTGCGGGTGGAGTGGGTTCGATCGCAGTTCAACTCGCCAAAGCAATAGGGGCATACGTTTTTGCAACGTGTAGTTCTAGAAACCGAGATTTCGTGACAGAGCTGGGCGCAGATCGGGTGATTGATTACAAAAATGAAGATTACGTAGAAGTCATTCGTCAAGAAACAAATGGACTGGGTGTGGATTTAGTTCTAGATACGATCGGCGGAGAAACAATTCAGCGTAGTCTAGAAATCATTCGTCCCTTTGGTAGGCTTGCAAGCATTGTAGACGTTGCAATACCGCAATCGCTGCTTGAAGCATGGGGTAAGAATCTGACGATTCATTTTGTTTTTTCACCCCAGTACCGAGGAAAATTAGAGGCTTTGACAAAACTCATCGAGCGTCATCAGCTTCGCCCAGTGATTGATTCAGTATTTTCTTGGGATCAGGTCGTTCTGGCACATCAGCGTCTAGAGCAGGGAGGAACACGGGGCAAAATTGTGCTGAAGTTTACAGAAGATTAAACCAGCTTTACGGCGTTGGTAATTGCTAAACGGATCGGATTTTGATTGTGTGTTGAAGGTCAATATTAATTGGAACAGGAGAAATAAGATGATACTGCAAGATAAAGTGGCTTTAGTTACTGGTGGCACAGCGGGAATTGGCAGAGCAACGGCGATCGCTTATGCACAACAACAAGCAAAGGTGGTGGTGGTGGGTCGTCGAATGGATGAAGGCGAAGAAACGGTTCGATTGATTAAGGATACTGGCGGAGAGGCGATTTTTGTGCAAGCAGATGTCACGAAAGAAGCCGATGTTGAAGCAATGGTTGATAAAGCGGTTGGCGTTTTTGGTCGGTTAGATATTGCCTTTAATAATGCAGGAATGGTCGGCGAAAACCCCTCATTGATTGAGCAAACAGAAGTTGAATACGAGCGCATTATGAACGTCAATGTCAAAGGCGTTTGGTTGTCGATGAAATATGAAATCGCTCAGATGTTGAAACAGGGAAGTGGTTCGATCGTCAATACATCATCTGGGGCTGGAGTCGTTGCAGTTCCTACCCAACCCCTCTACACCGCGAGTAAACATGCGGTAGTAGGCTTAACAAAAGCCGCCGCACTCCAATATGCCAAAGCGGGGATTCGCATCAACGTCGTTGCACCAGCAGCAATCGAAACAGATATGTTTGAAGCAGCTACAGGTGGGCAGGATGAGGTCAAAGCTTACATAACAGGACTCCACCCGATCGGACGAATTGGAACACCACTTGAAGTTGCAAATGCAGTTCTGTTTTTATCATCTGACCTGGCATCGTTCGTAACAGGTGAAACGTTGATGGTAGATGGTGGATATGTAGCGCAGTAGTCGATCGGCAATGCAATATTTTGCATTGATCGAATGCGCGATGGCTAGCTTTTGCCTGTTTTGTTGAGCAAATTGCCAATCTTTAAACCATGCTAACAATTACAACGCCAACCCTTGAAGCCAAGCTCAAAGGCTTAACGCACAACCGATTACAGCAAGTACTCGGCTATATTCGTACTCACCTTCGAGATTTGTCACTGACTGAGCTTGCAGAAGTGATCAATAATTCGCCCGACTTACTTTGCGAGTTTGCTTAAGCAAACAATGGGAATTTCTCCCCGTCAGTACGTGATTCAACAGCGCGTGGAACAGGCGAAATTGATGCTGTCGAAAACAGATTTGGCGATAACCCTTCGGGATAGCTTCGCTTACCGCAGACATTGCCCTACAAGTAGGCTTCTCCAGTCAAAGCCATTTGACGCAGCACATCAAGCGATTCACGGGAAAGACCCCCAAGCAGATTCGCTAGCACTATAAGAATCTGAAAAGTTGTCCTAAGAATCTGAAAGAAATCGAGTCTTGGCACTCATTACATTGAAGTTGAGTTAGGCAAGAATCTGAAGCAGAAACCGAACTAAGGTTGTATCTTCGTCCACAACGTCAACTAAGAATGGAGCGTACAAAAATGAGTATTCAGCAATTAATCACGCCTGAAAAGCATGACTTAGGTGGGTTTAGTGTACAGCGCATCTTACCGAGTGAAACCCTAAAAATGGTTGGACCTTTCATCTTCTTTGATCACTTAGGCCCAGCTATTTTCCCGGCTGGAAAAGGCGTCGATGTTAGACCCCATCCACACATTAATTTAGCGACGGTTACCTATTTGTTTGAAGGAAGCCTTCTGCATAGAGATAGTCTAGGTACAGTACAAGAGATATTTCCGGGCGAGGTGAACTGGATGACAGCGGGCAAAGGTATTGTTCATTCTGAGCGATCGCCCGAGAGCTTTAGAGAGAAAGAATCTACTCTTCACGGCATTCAGACCTGGATTGCTCTCCCCGAAATCGCTGAAGAAGTTGAACCCAGCTTTTCACATTATCCGGCGATTGATTTACCGAGGTGGACTCAAACAGGCACCAGCGCGACCTTGATCGCCGGTAGCTATCAGTCTCACCAATCACCAGTTAAAACCTACTCTGCCACTCTTTACCTAGCGCTCGTTTTCACGGAGGGTAGTCAATTTCAGCTAGCACCAATAGAAGGTTTAGAAAGGGCAGTTTATAGCGTCACATCCGGCCTATTCATAAATGGAAAGCCGTTAGAGCCATATCGTTTAGCCGTTTTAGCGCCGGATGAATCAGTAGATATCCGTGCGGGGGCTGAGGCAAAAGCAATGATTATCGGCGGGGCACCAGTGGGCGATCGCACAAAGTACTGGAACTTTGTGTCGAGCCGCTCAGCGCGTATCGAGCAGGCAAAACAAGATTGGCAAGACCGCCGCTTCCCAGCGGTCCCTGGTGAAACTGAATTCATTCCGCTCCCTGATAATTCAGATCGCGATAGTAGCGTGACCCCTCTGAGTTGAGAATGGTTAGGCGTTCTTTGCTGAGCGAGAGAACAGCAGCTTAACTCGTACAGCAAGGCTTTCTACTATTTCGGATTAAGTCTATTTCATTCGCAAAACGCTTGGGAAATGATATGGAAGTTGGAATTGACAGTTTTGCCTCGGTTGGAACGAGTGAAAATGGTGAAACGGCGGATGCCACGCAGTCTGTCGCCGAACTGCTGGAGAGAATAGAGCAGGCGGATCGTTCCGGCTTGGATATCTTCGGTATTGGCGAGCATCATCGGCATGAATTTTTAGATTCGGCAAACGCGGTTATTCTCGCCGCTGCCGCCGCACGCACCGAGCGCATCCGTCTAACCAGCGCGGTTACGGTGCTGAGCGCGGCTGACCCGGTACGCGTGTTTCAACAATTCGCCACGCTCGATTTGATCTCAAAAGGTCGCGCCGAAATGGTTGTCGGGCGCGGCTCGTTCACCGAAGCCTTTCCGCTATTCGGATTTAGTCTCGGAGATTACGACGAGATTTTCGCTGAAAAGCTCGAACTCTTGCTCAAAATTCGGGACAATGAAACAGTCGATTGGTCGGGCAAATTTCGCCCCGCGCTGGAAAACCAAGCAATTTATCCGCGTCCGCTGCAAAAGCCGTTTCCCATCTGGATCGGAGTCGGCGGTACGCCGCAATCTTTCCGCCGCGCCGGAATGCTTGGACTGCCGCTCGTGGTTGCCATTATCGGCGGCGAAACGCATCGCTTTCGCTCGCTCGTAGATTTATACCGCGATGCCGGAGCGCGCGCTGGGTACGCGCCCGAAACATTGAAAGTTTCATTGCATTCAATCGGTTATGTCGCCGACACGACTGAACAAGCCGTTGAAGAATTTTTTCCGGGCTACGCCGAAACCTTTACTAAAATTGGCAGAGAGAGAGGCTGGCCGCCTGTTACGCGCGCCGATTTTGACGCGCAGCGCGGCTCAACCGGCGCGTTACTGGTCGGCAGCCCCGAAGAAGTGGCGGAGAAAATCCGCCGTCACAGCGAATCGCTCGGCGGCATTTCGAGAGTAACTTTTCAAATGGACAACGCGCAGATGAATCACGCCCAACTGATGCGCTCCATTGAATTGATTGGAATGCAAATGTCGCCTCTCTTAAACAATTAAAATATGCGGGCATGGTTCAACTTAAGTTCCGTTAGGGTAACAAGACAGAGAGACGAGTTGGAACACCGCTTGAAGTTGCAAACGCAGTCCTGTTTCTATCATCTGAGATGGCATCGTTCACAACAGGTGCAACGTTGATGGTGGATGGTGGGTCTGTAGCGCAGTAGTCGAACGAAAGTGCGAGATGACAACACTTACAGGCAAAGTTGCACTGGTATAGCTGTAGCCAATTAGATTAGGACACAGACTATAAGTCAAGATAGTCGCCGTAAAACAACCATCATTAATCACGTAACTAAAAAGGAGTTTGATCGTGCAGAACATCACACTTGACACTATCACTGAAGCCGTCATTAATCATGGCGATCGCGGCAAATCTCACCCGCGACTCTATGAAATTTACACGAGCTTAGTTCCACATTTGCATGATTTTGTGCGTGAGGTGAATCTGACAGAATCAGAATTGCAGCAGGGACGTAATTTTCTCAACCAGGCAAGTCATCACACTCAAGAGATTCCCACTGGAGAGATCCATTTGTTGACGGATCTACTAGGGATCTCAGAGTTGGTAGAATTGCTGCACGATGCCCATCGCGGTACAGAAAGCAATTTAGAAGGACCATTGTATGTGCCGAATGCACCAGAACGGCAGATGGGCGATCGCTTGGGTATTGATACAGAAGGAGATTCGCTTTTCCTGTCAGGCAGGGTTTTAGATTTGAACAGTCAACCGATCGCCAATGCTCTGATTGATGTTTGGCAACCCAATTCCAAAGGATTATATGATGGCCAAGAGCCATCTCAGCCGTTGGGGAATTTTCGCGGACGTTTCAAAACGAACAAGAGTGGAAAGTATATGTTTGAAACCGTCGTGCCACTAGGTTACAAAGTGCCAAGCAGTGGTCCATGTGGCGAGTTGCTGGGACTCTTGGGACGGCATCCCTGGCGGCCGGCTCACATCCATTTCAAACTCAGTGCTCCGGAGTACACTCCACTGACAACACAAATTTTTATTGCTGGCGATCCTCACCTGGATTCAGATACAACCTTTTCCGTGCGATCGACGATCGTTCAATTGCAAAAGCACGAAGTGCTAGACGAACTCAAGGCACACAATCAAAGTAAACCGTTTTACACGACTGAGTTTGATTTTGTGTTGAAACCCGCTACTCTCTAGCGGAGAATCATCAAGCAATGGTTGCACATTATGTCTACACCATCAATCCAGAACAATCTGCTAATTGGCATTTGGAAGTTAATTTCTGCAACTGCCATTTACGCTGATGGAACGGTGACTCCAGACGTGTATGGAACTCATCCGGTTGGCTACATCACTTACACATCAGATGGTCACATGATGGTGATGTTTTCTAGGAGCGATCGCACACCGTTGAGTCAGGAGGTCAGATCACCGCTGACTCCCCAGATGCAATCTTTACCCGTGGAAGAGCTTGCTCAAGCATTTACAACATTCAATGCTTACGCTGGAACTTATACGTTGAGTGGCAACACAGTAACTCACCAAATTAAAATTGCATCAATTCCTAATCGCGTTGGTACAACGTTAGTTCGCACGTTTACTCTTAATGAGAGCCGACTAACGCTCGTGACGCCGCCGGTCTTGAGTGATGGTGTTGAAGCGGTTTTTGAGCTGCTGTGGGAACGCATTAGTAGCAAGGGGAGTTCGTTGTCGATAACGAAGTAGAGGCAAGTACGATCACTTTTCACTCACTGAAAACGTCGCTATCCTCAGTTATCTCGACGGACGAAACTGGCTCACTGGCGAACGATCGATTGCCGATCCCTACCTGTTTGTCATTCTGCGTTGGGCGATCAACACTCAGGTCGGACTACAAGGCTTTGAGAACCTGAGAACCTGTCACGATTTCTAGACCGCATGAATCTCGATGCTGGTGTGCGTGCCGCGCTGGCTACCGAAGCAGAATCAAAACCATCTTAGAGGCGGCAAACGCGGTGATCGCGCTCAGGCAACAATGAAGGATTCTTGCCGTTCTGAAGTGACGGTAGGCAATGGATGCTTGCCCCATCTTGAAGTCTGCTTAACGCAACATTGTTAAGACGGTGCTCGATCGCTGCATCACAATTGTGATGCAACAGACAAAAACACATCATCGATTTACAAAGGAGAAACCTCTCATGTCTGACATTACCCTTGGTCAAGAAAACTCTGCAAACATCGATATGAGTATCGGAATTATTGGTTCAGGAGCCCTCGGCTCGAACCTGGCGCGCATGTTGGCAAAAAATGGCATTGCAGCCACCATAGCCAATAGCCGCGGACCGGAATCGCTGGCTGACTTTGTAGCCGAAGTGGGCCCCTCCATAAAGGCCGGCACTGTTGCCGAAGCCGCCAGCGCCGACATCGTCATTGCGGCTGTACGCTGGGTCGATGCAGAGAAGGTATTCAGTGCCCTGCCTGCATGGAATGGTCGCATCGTCATTGACAGCACCAACCCAGTTGAATTCCTCGACCCAGATTCACCTGATGCCAAAGACCCCAGCAATCCGCTGGCAGCCTACGGTATCAGGGCTGTTGATCTAGGCGGCAAATTCTCCAGCGAGGTGTTCAAGCAATACGTACCGGGTGCACGCGTAGTGAAAGCCTTTAATCATCTGGAGGTGAACCTATTGCAGGAGCCTAAAGTGTCTGGTGGACAGCGGGTGCTGTTCTACTCAGGTGACGACGCCGATGCCAAAACCCAAGTGCGAAAAATCATTGACGGCACGGGCTTCTTCCCTGCGGATCTAGGCACTCTGGAAGCTGGCGGCACGATTGCGTCTTTGCCGTTTGGTTCATTGGCTGCGCACAACTTCATCAAGATCTGATCGCGCAGAAGAAGTCTCCGACGAGCATCGAAACTTCATCGCGTCGGCCCTAGCTGCGGGCCATAAGCGCGCATCGGGTTTCACGACTGTGAAGCCGCTGGGCGTTGGTCCCTAGCATCAGCAATGAAGCGATTCAAGCCAGTTGGAATGTAGCAGTAGGGGCTTCTGCTAAAGGGACTTTGGACTGTGTACCCTCCTGGCTCACCGATTTCCGCGATGATCTGCCCCGCATTGATGTACCGACTCTGATTATTCATGGAGATAGCGATCGCATTCTGCCACTTGAGTCCACCGCAGCAAGACTCCCGAAGCTGATCAAAAACAGTCAACTGGTTGTCATTCCCGGTGGACCGCACGCCATCAACTGGACTCACGCTGATCAGGTCAATCCCGTGTTGCTGCACTTTCTTCAGCAGGAATAATTAGTGATCTGCTGCATTTCTGGCTTGCGAAAAAACTCTGTGATTCACCCTGTTGAGTCAGGCTCAAACAATACACATATTTGTCTAGTTCTGAAGAGGCAATTCTATGACTGTCCCCACTCAAACGTCTCGAACCGTTGCCGGAGTAATCAACAGCGTTGAAACACTCGAAGGGGCCGGATTTCTTGTACGTCGGCCCTTTCCCAAAAGTAGCTTCTCTGAATTTGACCCGTTTCTCCTCCTCGACGAGTTGGGTCCGATTAATCTAAAGCCGGGTCAAGCAAAAGGTGCACCCGATCATCCGCACCGGGGTTTTGAAACCGTCAGCTATGTCTTGGATGGGCGGTTAGAACACAAAGATTCTGCGGGGCACGCCGGGCTACTAAATCCGGGTGACGTCCAGTGGATGACAGCAGGTGCCGGGGTTGTGCATTCCGAGATGCCGGAGTCAAGGTTTACCCAAACTGGTGGACGGCTCCACGGCATTCAACTATGGGTCAATCTGCCACAACGAGACAAAATGATGCCACCTCGCTATCAGGAAATTCCAGCGGCTCAAATTCCGGTCGCTCAAACCGAAGATAGGTCTGTGACAGTGCGGGTGATTGCGGGAGAAGCGTTAGGGGCAAAAGCCGTAATTCAGACGCGCACGCCGATAATTTATCTCCACTTCACACTGCAACCAGGGGCAACGATGATCCAGCCTGTACCAAAAGAGTACAACGCCTTTGTCTATGTACTGGAGGGGTCTGGGTTGTTTGGGACAGAGCCAGCGCCTGGTGATGATGGGCAGATGGTGCTCTTTTCTCAAGATGGAGAAGATGTAGTGATCTCCAACCCTGCTGATGCTCAGCGTCCTTTAGATCTTCTGCTGATTGCAGGTGTACCCCTTAACGAACCAGTCGTGCGCTACGGTCCGTTTGTAATGAACACTGAAGCTGAAATTATCCAGGCGATCAACGACTACCAAGAAGGAAGGATGGGACAGATTTATGCTTAACACATTTCAAGATTGGACTAGTCAACATCAACGCTTGAGTGAGATACGAATCAAACTACTGCATCTGTACAAGCTTTTACTAGAGACTGAGCGTCTTACCTATGAGCAAGTTCGAGGGCAAGTTTCTAGAGGTGAATTGCTACAACTGGTGATTAGTCATAAGCAGTTTGCCTGGTTGCATCGACTCTCAGAATTGATTATCCAAATCGATGAGTTGCGTCATGCCGATGAATCTGTTATATCGGAGGCAATTGAAGCGATCGACAGTGACATTCGTACACTGCTCAGCCCCGATGAATCGGGCGATGAGTTTGCCATGAAGTATAATACGGCGCTTCAACGCCACCCCGATGTCGTGTTAGCTCATGCAGATGTCGTGATGTTGCTGACCTCTGACAGTATTCAACCTCCAAAATTCACAGATTCTGAACTTGCTCCGATTGTGTAATTGCAAACCTCCTTGCTTTTCTCCAAAGCACCTATGAGGCAGCAGCCAACTTAGGACATTGGGATCGAGTAGCCCTGGAGCGTTCCCCAGCCGTGTAAGGCTAACAAATTGCAAATTGCTGAAGCGGATGGACTAGCGACCTTGATACAAAGTTTGAGGCGATCTGCTGCCACTTAGAGATACTGAACGGATAGTGGATAACCGGACAACAATTTTTGCAAACGGCAGTTATACAACGCGGTAAGCAAACAAGGAGCATATCCAAAAATGGTTAAAGGTAGGTTAGAAGCATTCAGTGATGGGGTAATTGCTATTATTATCACCATTATGGTGCTGGAGTTAAAAACACCTCATGAGTCAGATTTAGCTGCACTACGTCAGTTGATTCCAACCTTTCTAAGCTATGTGTTGAGTTTCGTGCATATTGGTATCTACTGGAACAATCACCATCACCTGTTTCAGGCAGTCCGACAAGTGAATGGTTCAACTTTGTGGGCAAACCTACATTTGTTGTTCTGGTTATCATTAGTTCCCTTTGTCACCGCATGGATGGGTGAAAATCACTTTGCTGCGTTGCCTGTGGCGCTTTATGGTGTGGTTCTATTGTTGGCTGCGATCGCCTACTTCACTCTGACCCGCACGCTTGTTTCTCACCACGGTCAAGATTCCACAATTGCAAATGCTCTTGGTCGAAATTTTAAAGGCAAGTTATCAGTATTGACTTATGCAGTTACAATTCCACTTGCTTTTGCAATCCCTTGGCTTGCATGTGCATTATACGTTCTGGTTGCGGTCCTGTGGCTCATTCCCGACCGTCGTATTGAAAAGGCGTTGAACTCATAAAGTTCCATGTTCGATGCAACAAAAATTAGCTAACAAACCCTCTGCACCAAAACAAATATAGGTTGTTGGTCACAGACAAAGGTGATCTGCGTCCGGTGTGCGGGCACGTTATGCCGCTTATGGATGTACTCACTCATCCTGGCATTTTACGCCCCACGGGGCGGGGAATTTACCCACAGAAATTGAAACAGGAGAAACAAAATGATACTGCAAGATAAAGTAGCGTTAGTCACCGGGGGCACATCGGGAATTGGTAGAACAACGGCGATCGCTTTCGGGGCTGCTGGAGCAAAGGTAGTATTCTCCGGTAGACGCGACGCAGAAGGTGAAAAAACCGCCAAACTGATTCGCGAAACAGGTGCCGAATGCTTATACGTTCATTCAGATGCCTCGAATGAGGAAGACATCAAAGCATTAGTGCAAAAGACGGTTGCAACCTACGGGCAACTCGACTGTGCCTTCAATAATGCAGGCACTAACGGCTCTTTTAAGCCTCTGCATGAACAATCAATTGAAGATTTTGACAACCTGATGGCAATCAATGTTCGGGGGCTGTTTTTGTGCATGAAGTACGAAATTCAGCAAATGTTGTCTCAAGGATCTGGTGTGATCGTGAACAATTCGTCAGCGAGTGGTCTCGTTGCGTTTCCGAAGACTTCTCCTTACGTTGCCAGCAAACATGCAGTAATGGGGCTGACGCGAGCGGCGGCGCTGGACTATGCCAAGCAAGGCATCCGGGTTAATGCGGTGAATCCTGGAGGCACTGCGACTGAACTGCTCGATCACGCCTTTGGGCAACTGGGTATCACAGCGGATGATTTAGGCTCTTTGATTCCAATGGGTCGGATCGGTCAGGCAACGGAAATTGCTCAAGCGGTTGTGTTTCTCTGCTCCGACGCTGCCAGCTATATTACGGGGCAACCCTTAGTAATCGATGGTGGATATACAGTGAGTTGATTTTTGATTGTTGATCGTGGACTCACAGTGAATCGATCCATCAACAAATCAAACCGCGATCGCTTCTTCATGAGATGGTCAACCAATTGCTTTCAATGTATGCGTGTCTGGTACGGAGAGTAAACTCTATTGGAGAAAGAATGAAACGATTTACCTGGTTTACCTTCCTGTATCTTGCGCTAGGAGTTTGCCTGACAGCGATCGCACTTGGATACCCAAACCTGCCTTCGGGTCTTCAAACTAGCCTGTTCATCAGTGCAGGAGTATCCTACTTTGTTTGTATTCTCAGTACCTTCCCTTTTTGGCGGGAGGCGACGATCCGCTTCTATCGCAGACGGAATGCAGCAATCATTCTACCCTGGTTGGGGATTGGAGTGAACATTATTGTGACGGTCTGGGAGCTTCAGAGTCAGAACTGGACAATGGAAACCATTTTACAAGCATTTTCGCGGCTATTAGTTGTCTTACTGTTTGCAGAAATCATCGTTGTTACATGGCAAGTGAATTCTGAACATTAGTGTCTAGATCGGATGTTCCTGAAACGAACTCGCTCCGCACCATAAGAATTTGAAAGAAAAGAAACACCATGAATAAGCCTGAGTTTTTTGTTACCCCCGGTTATGGGGAATACATGCTGAATAACTTGCATTACTCGCAAGCCGTAAAAATTGGCGATCGCGTGGAGATATCCGGTCAAGGTGGCTGGGATGACAATCTGCAAATTCCCGAATCGCTCGCGGACGAGATCGCTCAAGCGTTTCGGAACATAGAGCGAACCTTGGCAACTGCCGGGGCGGGCTGGGAGCATGTTGTTCATGTCAATTCTTACCATGTTGGTGGGTTGCCCCCAGAAGTTAATGAGGTGATGGTCAAGCTATTTCGTCATTACATGCCCAACCATGCCCCCATTTGGACAGAGGTAGGAGTCGCGGCTCTTGCACTTCCAAAAATGCGGATTGAAATTCGTGTTACTGCAATTGTTTCGTGAATTTTGCATCAATGGCAGCGCTGCTCTACACCGATCGAAGCAAACAGATGGAGTAATAATTCTGACACGAAATTGATGCCAACTAGAACTGATCCATCAGGAGGACAATCATGAAACTTCAAACCATTTTCAGCTTACTAACAATCGCTACAGGGTTGCTCGGAGGTTCATTCACTCATCCAGCGAGCGCACACAGCCTTTCTTCACAGCAAACATCACCCGTTCTGATCGCAACTGCCTACACTGATTTAACCTTACCCACCTTGCGCCAAGGCGATCGCGGCAGAGACGTACAATTGTTACAGCGCATTCTTCAAGACAATGGCTTTTTAGGAGCCGCAGGTGTGAGGTTAGGCAATCCAAGAGGGGCGATCGTCGATGGCATCTTTGGTGCGGTCACAGCGTCTGCGGTACGCGATCTCCAGCAACGATACGGAATCCCAGTTACAGGGCGAGTCAATCCAACCACCTGGGAAGTCCTGGATATGCACGAAAACCCCTATCGATCGCCGCTTCCCTGGAAACAACAGAACATTAAACAACCACAAGCCACAGGAGATTTCTCATGAACCGAAAGATTCTTTCAACCAAAATCACAACTACAACCACAATCGCAATCACAATTCTGTTCGGCGTACTCCTACTGTTCAATTTTCCATCCCTGGCTCAAGTCAGTTCACAAGTGATTCCCAGAATCGAACTGATCGGAAGTTCTGGAGGGATTCCACCCAGCTACCGTTTAGTCATTAGCCGATCTCAGGACAATGTTTATGTCTTCTGTCCGACTGGCTTCGAGCCACAGTTGAACTATCTACGAAATGTGAAGGCGATTCAATGTAAGCCGTTTACCAGTCCCGAGAAGTAAACCAGTGAGGGGCAACAGCATAACAACTCACACCACTTTGTTGCTTTGAACAGAGGAGAGATTCAGATGTCAGAGAACAATAAAGCCATCTTAGAAGCGGCAAACGCGGCGATCGCTGCAGGCAACTATGAAGGATTCTTGTCATTCTGCACTGACGACACGAAATGGACGTTCGTAGGGGACAAGACCCTGAACGGAAAAGAAGCTATTCGCCAATATATGGCAGAGACATACATAAAGCCGCCAAAGTTTACAGTTGTCAACTTAATCGCTGAAGGTGATTTCGTCACGGCAGTTGGCGACATCACACTGGAGGACGCAGACGGGAAGGCAGCTTATTACTCGTACTGCGATGTCTGGCGCTTTCGCGGCGGCAAGATGGTCGAATTAAAGGCTTTCGTGATCAAAAACAAGGTCAAGGATGAAACCAGTAGCGCAGGGTAAATCATCTGCAAAAGTCAGGATATATTCTCATGAAAAATGCAACTTATGTAGAGGCTGCTCGGCGAGGTAGTCACCGCTGGTGGCGGTATCTTTTGGGCTGGTCAATCATCCTCTTTGCGTGGCTGGTTGTCGGCACCGTTGCCAGCTTACTCGTGGCGATCGCCATCGGCGGACAGGAGGGGTTTGCAGTGTTCAGGCAAGCGGATTACTCCACGCTCGGTTCTATGGGCAGCTTCCTGGTGATCATGGTGGGTTTCCCGTGCTTCCTCGGGGGAACCCTGCTCACCGTCTCCCTCATCCACCGCTGCCCTCCCCTAACGCTGATCACGGCGCAGGAGAAGATAAGCTGGTATCGCGTCGGGCATGGGTTCGTGGCGTGGTTCGTGCCATTCTGCCTAATCGGTGGGCTGGGACAGTACCTCTTCTACCCCGACACCTTTTCCTTTAACTCCGACCTGGCAGCGTTGGCGCTCCTCGTACCGATCGCACTGATCTTCACCGCCATCCAAACCACCGAGGAGCTTTTCTTCCGTGGATACATCTTGCAGGGTGCGAGCCTCATCTGGAGTAACCGTGTCTTTTTGGTGATCGTGTCAGCCGTGATCTTCACGCTGCCGCACCTCGGCAACCCGGAGGCGATCACGGGTGGCTGGCTGATGGTCTTTTCTAACTACTTCCTCGTTCCGGTTCTGTTGTGGACTGTGGTCTCGTTGATTGACGGAACGTTGTGTCGCAAAAATTGGTGTGTGGTAAGGTAAATAGTCCTAACCTTCCTTCTCCTGCTCTAATGTCTACTCCTACTCTGTTCAAGTGGTGGCATTCCTTACCTGAGATCGTCTTGGTAAATGTGCGGTGGTATTGTCGCTACTCCTTGAGCGATCGAGATTTGGAGGAGATGATGGCAGAACGAGGGGTGGAAGTAGATCATTCGACCGTCAACCGTTGGGTATTGAAGTACGCACCAGAGGTGGATAAACGGATTCGTCCGCATCTAAGTCCCACTAACGACTCCTGGAGAGTTGATGAGACGTACATCGAGACTAAAGAGAAATGGAAATATCTGTATCGTGCAGTGGGCTCAGATGGGAACACGCTAGATTTCATGTTAAGTGCGAAGCGGGATGGTAAAGCGGCAACTCAGTTTTTTTGTAAACTGCTGAAAGCTAGTCATGTAGAGAAACCGCGCGTCATCAATGTGGACAAGAATGCGGCTTATCCCGTGGCAATTGAAGCGCTGAAGCAGGAGGAACCCCTGATGGCTGAGACCGAATTACGGCAGGTAAAGTATTTGAATCCTCTGAACTCCATCCGGCTGGTTAAACGTCCCTGAAGTTGACTTAGGGAATAAACTCAGCCAAGAATTCGAGACTTTATTCCCTAAGTCAACTTCAGAGCTACCGCTCTAAATGCTTCAAACGTTTAGCCTCAATGCGAGATGGAGCACTATCTAAATTTCAACCTGCTTGGTGAATCTCACCGCTTTCATATCAGTCTTCCCTGGAGCAATCTCTATATCGTCAATTTCAATCTCTGCGGGTCGATTCCCCGCTGCTCTGCGGCGTAAAATGCACAGATGAGTGAGTAGATCCACAAAAGCCATAACGTCACGGTTTTGCTATACCATCTTGTCTTTCCAGCTAAGTATCGTCGGGCGGTGTTCGATGAACAAGTTGATGCAGTCTTGCAAGAGGTGTGCTTAGAGATTGAAAAGCGCTATGAGATCAAGTTCGTGGAAATCGGGGTAGACAAAGACCATGTGCCTTTTCTCGTGCAGTCGGTGCCAAGCTACAGTGTGACGAAACTGGTGACGATGCTCAAAAGCTTGACGGCACGTGAGGTGTTCAAGCGATGCCCTCAGGTGAAACGACAGCTGTGGGGTGGAGAGTTTTGGAGTGATGGCTACTTTGCCAGCACCGTCGGCAAACATGGTGATGAAAGCATGATTGCCAAATACGTTAAAGCTCAGGGCAACGACTATCTTCGGCTACATAGAGCTGAGCAATTGACTCTTTTTTGATGCTGATACCCCGCTGCTTGCGGCGGGGTAGTTCATGTGTGCCGGACATGTGTACACGCTAGGAGGTGAAAGTCCTCTCCCAACCTGATGGAGGTGAAGGGTAGTGAAGCGCAAGGGCGTTATCGCGAGGTAAGGTCTGAAGGAAGCGTGGAGCAAAGGTATGAGCCGACGAATAGAAACTGGATTAGAGGCGTGAAGGTGGGACGAGTGAGCATGAGATCACAAAGTCCATATCCATCAAGCACCGGCAACGTAAATCCGGCGGTTGTGTACCAAAAGTGTGTGAACTTACTCCGGGAGGTCTGCGGCACGTCCAAACGGACTAAGAGTAGAGCAATCTGCTCTGACCCTGACGCAGAAGTCAGCAGCGGACATAGTAGGCGAGGATCGCTGAAGGTCCAAACAATCGAGAGTGGTGAATAAGACCTGGAACCTATGAGTAATTCTAAAAGGCAGATAACTTCGCAAGGAGCGTCTCCTGCATTCGAGCAGGTGAAGCCTGGCTCGAATGCGGGAACGGCTGATTTACTCATAGCGGGACAGCCTTCCCAAAGCCCGATGTTTGATGCAGCGTTAATGGAGGAAATTTGTCAACGAAGTAACTTGCTCCCAGCGCTGAAGCGTGTGATGCAGAATCAAGGAGCCCCTGGGGTAGACGGAATGACCGTCGAGGAACTACCAAACTACCTCAAAGCTCACTGGCTCGACATCAAGGAACGTCTTCTTCATGGGGTTTACAGACCACAACCAGTTAGGAAGGTGGCAATCCCAAAACTGAATGGTATGGGAGTTCGCCAACTTTGCATTCCCACTGTATTAGATCGCCTGATTCAGCAGGCAACTTTGCAGGTTCTGCAAGCAAAGTGGGATAGAAGCTTCTCTGAACACAGCTACGGATTTCGCCCTCGGCGGTCGGCCCATCAAGCCGTAGCACAAGCGCAAAGCTATCTCAAGGCAGGGTATGAATGGGTGGTTGACCTCGATCTGGAGAAATTCTTCGACCGAGTGAATCATGACCGCCTCTTGAGTGTCCTGGCACAACGGATTAGCGATGCCCGAGTGCTTCAATTAATCCGAGCGTATCTAAAAGCTGGCGTTTTAGAGAATGGTTTAGTGAGTCCTCGCCATGAAGGAGCCGCCCAAGGTGGACCGCTTTCGCCATTCCTGTCCAATGTTGTTTTAGATGAATTGGACAAGGAATTAGAGAGACGAGGGCACCAGTTTGTGCGCTACGGGGATGATTGCAACATTTATGTGTGCAGTCAACGAGCCGGAGAACGAGTGATGGCGAGCATTAGCCGATTCATCACCCATCGCCTCAAGCTCAAGATTAATCAGAGCAAGAGTGCGGTGGCTCGCCCTCATGAGCGCAAGTTTCTGGGATTCAGCTTCACAGCAAGCGGAGGACTGCATCGACGGAAAGTGGCTAATGAAGCCATTCGGCGATTCAAGCAACGAGTGCGGCAATTGACTCGCCGGACTCGAAGTGTGAACTGGCAGGAACGGATAGCCGAGTTATCCCAATACCTGCGAGGATGGAAAGCCTACTTTGAATTTGCCGAAACCATCCGGCAATTCAAAGACCTCGATAGCTGGATTCGTCGTCGATTGCGTTGTGCATTGTGGAAACAATGGAAAACCTATCGGCGGCGCAAGCGGGAGTTGATAGCGTTAGGTGTTCCACCGTTGTTGGCTCATACCACTGCGTGGAGTAACAAGGGACCGTGGCGGATTTGCCATACACCTGGCGTTCAACTGGCGTTAAGCAACGATTACTTCAACAGACAGGGACTACCAAAACTTAACGACTGATTTGGCATTCAACTCGATTGAACCGCCTTGGTACGGACCCGTATGCCAGGTGGTGTGGGAGGGGGGAACTGCGAGGTTTCTCCCTATCCCGATTGTCATTGACGCCCATCCAAAAAGCGTAGTGCCAGAAGCTATTTATGAACGCACGCGCAAACTTAAACCTAGCGATCGCACGTCTGAACCGCAAAGCATTGATTTTCATAGCTGGCTTCGGCAAATACAGACTAATCGGAACATTACGATGAACCCCTATCAACAAGAGCTCGTCAAGCTGATTGGTGGTCAAATTTACCAAGCTGGCTTAACTCATGAGGGTTACCCTTACCTGATTGTTAAACAATCTAATGCAGAAGCCTTCTTCTATGTGATTGTTCAGGCAAACCCAGAAGGTACTAATAGTGGGTTCCTGCATATCACTGAACGAACACAAACTCCTATTTAAGACTACAACCCCTCTTTTATCAGTGCCTCCAGACCTCTGTTTGGAGGACTTTTTGTCTCTAAGTCATGATTCCTCAACTACATCTTCTCAACTGGGGTATGGGAGTCGAGAGCACAGCAATTCTAGTCCGTTGGATGCTGGAACCTCAATTTCGTCCTTTCAAGAACTTGTGCAATTTGATTGTACTAACCGCGCAAACTGGTGATGAGATAGTTGACATCCTCCCACGGCTAAAGCGCGTGGGATTCCTAAACCTCACGATTTAGGTTTCTGCTTCCTCGCACCTGCCTTCCGAGATTTACTCTCCTCAGGTCTGACGGTCGCTCCACAGACTAACACCGCTTGCCCAGCAGCTAAATGGTTCAAAGCAGCATTCACATCCCGCTCATGGTGAGCTTCGCACTGAGGACAATCCCACTCCCGAATGTTCAAAGGTAGTAAGTCTACTTTATGTCCACACTTCGAGCAAGTTTTAAAGCCAGGGAACCAGCGATCAAGCTGAACGAAGTTACGCCCATACCAAGCAGCTTTGTAGGCCAGTTGACGCATCAACTCACCCCATGCTGCATCAGAAATCGCTCGCGCCAACTTCCGATTCTGGCCCATGTTTTTAACTGCCAGCGACTCCGCGACGATGGTTTGGTTTTCTCTCACCAATCGCGTCGTCAACTTGTGCAGAAAATCCTGACGGGCATCCCGAATCTGAGCATGAACACGAGCCACTTTAAGCCGTGCCTGATGTCGATTGCGAGAACCTTTGTGTTTGCGACTCAGCCTCTTCTGAGCACGTCTCAACTTTTGGTAGAACTTAGCAAAGTGCTTAGGGTTGGCAACTTTCTCACCGTCGCTAGTGGTGATCAGGTTGGTAATCCCCGCATCAATTCCAATGGCTTTATCCACCTTAGGCAATGGCTGAATCGCCTCGTCATTTATCAACAACGAAACACTCCAGCGGCCAGATGGGTCAAGCTTGACGGTGATCGTGGACGGCTCAGCACCTTTAGGCAAAGTGCGACTCCAGCGGATCGGCAATGGTTCAGAGCACTTAGCACTTGATGTTTAAGCCTTCGAGGATCTTAATAATGGCTTCTCCCATTGGCTGTCCTATAACGTTATAGGACGCTCGTCGAACGTCATGATCCATTTGCTTCAGCAAAGCGATCACAGCCTCAACAGGCTTTTCCAGTTCAGCAGACAGCAGTGCCAGTGCCCCCTCAACTTCCTCAATCGGGTTCAGTTCTTCGTGATGTTTGTTTTCAATGAGTTGTAACTTGAGGATTTTTTTGGGCTCAGGTTCATCAATAATCCGAACCGGAACTTCCGTCAACCCTGCAATTCCAGACGCACGATAGCGACGCTCGTCAAAGACTAGATGATAGTATCCTGGACGCTCTGGTGATTCATAAACGACTAAGTCTTCTAAGATGCCTTCCTCACAATCGTCTGAGCTAAGCTATTCAATTTATCCGGGTCAAAGTACTTTCGGACCTGCTCCGGATCACGAATAATGCGATCACGGTTTAGGGATTGATGGACATCTTGTGATTTGGTTGGAGTACTTAGGGTGGGGATTGGCGTTTCTTTCTCTTCCTGCAGTGCAGACAACAGTTTATTAAATCTACCCATTCAAAATCTCCTTGCCAATGGCAACGTACTCATTCCAAGCAGTCCCCGCTCGGCGATCGCTGACTTTACGAACCACGACACCTTCAAGCGCCGCCTTCTGAAAGGCTACTAATTCCCGAATCCGACCTTGGAAGATCGGGAAACCCGCTCCTACCAACATCTCTCTAGCGTCTTCTCCATCTTTACGAGGAGGTGGGGGTACACGAGTCAATAAAACCCGATATTGATCCGACCCCAGCTTCTTCATCAAGTGAATAGTCTGCATTAAGGCATCTAAAGATAAAACATCAGGGGTAGTGGGCAAAATAAGCAAGTCACAACCATCGACTAAATCCTTTAAGTCTTCTTCTTCAGGGCATGCTCGTGTGTCAATCACAATATGCTGAAAATCTTTCGCGTACTTAGCTGCTTGTTGTTCACTCACAACCTTAAAGGGAAAACCAAGACCTCGCTTTGCCCATCGAGTCGCAGATCGATTGGGGTCTCCATCCACTAATAAAGTTTCCCCCTTCATTTGCAGGTAAGCAGCAACATGAACAGCTGTAGTTGTCTTACCCACTCCACCTTTAAATGATGCAGTCGTGATAATCATGTTGCTTTCAGGCTTAGGTGTCGCAGAATTAATGTTCTAATTATGCACGTTCGGAACGTTATTTCATAATCTCACAACAAATCAATTTTTCTTTTCCTAGCAGAGACCTTAAACTGCTTAAAAGATGCAGCTAGCTTGATGATAGTAGGCCTGAGCTATACACATATGGAGAGGTGATCAGGCTCCCCATTGTTAAACTGCTCAAGCCACCGCAGATTTCAAGAGCTTTTAGCAAACCAAGCACTCGAGAAATCGTTTATCAGAACATCTTTACAATGGTTTCTATGAATTCCGTAATGGGCGTTGCTGAATAGGTAATGATTTAAGCTGAGAGAGGAATTGTCCGATACTTCAAATAATGCAGCAGCAACCGAAGTGAACACTTCAACATCTCAACTGATTTGGAGTAGCA
>NZ_JACJOD010000078.1 GCF_014695385.1 Trichocoleus sp. FACHB-46
TCAGTGGTGGATAAGAGGCTGCTTGGGGCTAGTTCCCCCTTTTTGCTCCTGCTGCATGTTGATGCGCACGGACAACACTCCCATCGACAAAGTGGATGTCCCAGTTAATTTTGCCCTCGGCATCGGCCTCGATCTGCAGGGCTTCGAGCAGTTGCTGCCACAAGCCGATGTGACGCCAGTGGTAGAATCGACCTGAAACTGTTGACCAGTGGCCATAGCGACTGGGTAAGTCTCGCCAAGGAGCACCAGTTCTGAGAATCCACAAGATGCCGTTGATGACGGTTCGATGGTCTTTAGCGGGGCAACCTGTATGAGGCTTTTGTGGTGGAAGCAGGGGCCAAATGCGCTTCCACTGCCGATCGTTTAATTCACCCCGTCGGTTCTTCTTTTGTGGTGGAAGAATCATGGAGGCTAATCAGTATTCCTGCACTATTTCTATTCTGCCAAAGGGTTTTAAAACACGCCCTAGTACTTTATATCTGCCTGGGCGAACGCAGTGTCAATTTGATCCAGGCGATTAATCAATCCGTGCAGAAATGGGGACAAAAAATATTGCGAGTCCTACTGATTGGCTTAGGTATCCTCCTGCTTGTAGACTGTATTGCTTTTGCTCTAGGTCGTCCAATTTTTTGATCGCTTATCCACATACAAGAACAAAAGCAATGATTCAAACTTGGCAGTCAGATCAATCTCACTCAACAGCAGCAGAACCAGTTATTTCTGCTCGGCAGCTTAATCACTACTTTGGCAGCGGCGAACTCCGCAAACAAGCCTTATTTGACATCAATTTGGATATTTATGCAGGCGAAATCATTATCATGACGGGTCCCTCTGGCTCTGGCAAGACAACGCTGCTAACACTGATGGGCGGGTTGCGATCGGCTCAAGAAGGCAGCCTCAAGATTCTCGGACAAGAATTACACGATGCCAGCAAACAACAGTTAACTCAACTTCGTCGCAACATTGGCTATATCTTTCAAGCACATCACCTATTGACCTTTCTGACTGCCAAGCAAAACGTCCGAATGTCACTGGAACTGCATGAGGAAATGTTCGATCGCAACATTGATGAAATGAGCGTTGCCATGCTAGAAGCAGTAGGGCTACAACAACGGGTAGACTATTATGCCGATAGTCTGTCGGGCGGGCAAAAACAGCGAGTTGCGATCGCCCGCGCATTAGGGAGTCAACCCAAGATTGTGTTAGCTGATGAACCCACAGCCGCTCTAGATAAGAAATCTGGGCGTGATGCTGTAGAGATTATGCAAAAACTTGCCAAAGAGCAGGGTTGCACCATCTTATTAGTCACACACGATAACCGCATTCTAGATATTGCCGATCGCATTGTCTACATGGAAGATGGTCGTCTAGCAGATAATTCAGAGACTACGATCGCGGACTAGATGTCTACCTTGCCGAAATGGTTCGTGGTGGATTATCACAAATCAGTTCAGACGTTTGAATGTACCAAACTAACTGAATGAGTCAATGTGATGTATCAGAAATCTAATCCATCCTTCCAGCTAGAATATCCCTGCATTAGGGACGAATTGCTCAAAGTCTTTCAGCAGATAGTGAATGCAGAAGCACAACGCCAGGATTGGAGCCGTCAGGAAGCTTTGCCTCGGACGAATACCAATCGTTTGAGTACATTGCTTCAGTTTATTTACATCAGCACAGGTTTAGGCATAGAGTCTCATTTCATGATCGGTTTCTTCCTCAAAAATGCTGACGAGGTGCGATCAGTGGAGGCTGTTTTCAATGCCGTTGAGCAAGTTTTTCAGACCGCAGGCGTTGATGCTACTTGTGAAAATTACAAACTCAGAGCAATCTACGATTGGCGGAGGCACTTCGCAATGGGGAAAGTGAAGTCGTGGTGCGTCTAATCGGTGAATTACTTGCCCGTTCTGAGCCAGGGTTGGTGATGGTTGCGACACTACTAATCCAATTTAGAACCTGGTTATGGGTTAAGAGTGCAATTTCAAACCGAATCAAGAACAACACGGAGATTGCTCAAATCTGTCATGTAGGTAATCCAAATCGGCTTTACTACCTGCGGCAAGAGGTCGCAACCATGCCTATCAAATCATTGATCCAAGCAGTCACAAAGCTGGTGGATCTGGAAATGGCAATTAAGCAAGGTTATGCCAACGCAAACTCTATCCTACCGTTCTTGCTCATGATCACACGGTTGTTTCAACCTATTCAGGCCTTGACATTGGTAAAAAAGAAGGGTGGTAATAAAAAGTTCGATTGGCAGCGATGGAATACAAAGGTGTTCCCACGACTATTCGGGCAACCAGACGCTTTAAAGTATCCACCCGAAGTGGTGGCGGTCTTGATGAGCTTGCTGTATGACACCATTCATACTGACCCAGAGCAAGCCGTTGCAGATTTGGTGGAATTTAACCGGGCATCGCTGGAACGTCGCAACTCGTTCCAAGCAGAGCAGGATGACGAACTGGATGATTTGGAGGATGAGCTTGACGATGATCTCGATGACGACCTTAGTGATGAGCTTGATGACGAATCCAGCGACGAATTGGATGATGACCTCGATGAAGAGTTAGACGAGGATCTGGAAGAGGATGACGAATAGTACCCATTCAACCTTGCTCACTGCCTAATTGCTGACTCTGCATTAGTTGAACTGATGCAGAGTTCTTTTTTCCCCACCCACCTCCCTGGAACGCTGAAGTGGAGGATGGCAATAACTGTAGAGGAAGTGAATCTTAAATTGGATGAGGAAAGCATCTGTCGATGCGATCGCTATGAGAAATCCAACTCGTCAATATAAGGAATAATTCTCATGGTTAACGCAACTGCAACACGCAAATCTGCAAAAACTACTTCACGCAAGGCACCGAAGCACACTTCCGCTTTAGAACGGGTGATTCCCAATCAAGAGAAAGTTCGATTGATGGTGATCGAGGTGCTACGAGAGGAGTCTGGACGCGAACTCGCAGCATCGGCTCGTTGCAACGGACAGGAGTTCGATTGGGAACATCACAATGCTCAGTTTCGCCAAGACTATGCCGAAACCTCACTCCGCGATCTGCTGACCTACGCTCGCAAGCTTTACGGGTTGCAAAACCTCGATGAAGTGCGCGATCGTCGTGCCGCTCACAAAGCCACCCGCACCGGACGTTTGAATGCACTTAACAGCTTGAATGCAACGGATGACCTGGATACGAATGAGGAGTTTGAAATCGACTTGGAAGAGGACACCAACCTGGATGACTAAGTCTTAAGTAGCTTCAGTGGCGAACGCGCTCAACCCCGGCGAAAAGTCGGGGTGATTTATTACCACCCACCCAGACGGTATAGTTGAAACGAGTTTAGTTCATCTGTACTTTTCATGACCACAGATCTTCTATCCGGTGACTATCACAACTTTCTACAGGCGTTGAAAGAGCGAATTCGCAACGCCCAAAGCCGCTCTGCATTGGCAGTCAACCGAGAATTAGTCACGCTTTACTGGCAGATTGGGCAGGAAATTTTGACGCGCCAGCGAGAGCAGGGATGGGGAGCTAAGGTCATCAGCCAACTGGCGAAAGACTTAAAAGCAGCGTTTCCGGAGATGAAAGGCTTTTCCCGTACGAATCTGCTGTACATGCGCTTATTTGCCGAAGCTTACCCAGATCCACAAATTGTCCAGCAGCTTGCTGGACAAATTCCCTGGTTTCACAACTGTATGCTGCTAGACAAGGTAAAAGATTCAGAGGAACGTTTGTGGTACATCCAAGAAACCATTCAACATGGCTGGAGCCGCAGCGTTCTCACTCAGCGAGTGGAAAGTGGATTGTATCGACGGCAAGGAGAAGGATCCCTCACCAACTTCAATCAAACCCTCCCTCAACCCCAATCGGATTTAGCCCAGCAAATTCTGCGCGATCCCTATAATTTTGACTTCTTGAGTTTAGGCCCCGAAGCGCAGGAACGAGAACTCGAAACTGCTTTGATTCAACACATTCGAGAGTTTTTGTTGGAGATGGGAGTTGGATTTGCATTTGTGGGCAGTCAATATTCAATTCAGGTGAGTGGGAAGGAATACAGACTGGATTTATTGTTTTATCACTTCCGTCTGCATTGTTTTGTCGTGGTCGATCTCAAGACGGTTGAATTCGAACCAGAATTTTCGGGGAAGATGAACTTCTATGTGTCGGCTGTGGATGACTTATTACGTAGTCCTGCAGACAACCCCACCATCGGCATTATTTTGTGCAAAACCCAGGATCAAACGGTGGTAGAGTATGCGCTGCGAGACGTGGCTAAGCCCATTGGCATTTCAACCTATCAGCTCAAAAATGCATTACCAGAGCCACTCAAGGGTAATTTGCCCACCATCGAGGAGTTGGAGACTCAGCTAAACATCCTATCGGTTGAAATTGAAGCAGGGCGAGATGTAGAGAACCAAGATTGAGACCTAGGCCACGCTCAGTTGTCCAACAGGCGGCTGGATGATTTCAGCGCGAGCAATCTTTTTTAATGTGGGAGAGCTGCTCAATTCCCTTGGATCGGTGCAAATTGGCGTTGATTGGGAGGCTGAACACAGAGGGTGCAGAATCCGGCGATCGCTTTTTGCTCAGGTCGCATTTCCAGCGTGACCCCCAATCGCTGCACTTCCCTAGCACAAGCCAGCTGACCTTGGCGATTGCGGCTGAGCAAGTCCTGGCTCCAGCTCATCAAATTACGGGCAAAGCGCCCCTCGGTGCTGGTCGCCCAGTCTAAGGCTTTGGCTTGTTCCAGCGGTAGTGCATCAAAGGATGGTGAGTTAGATAAAGTAGAGAGACATCTGCTCTCAAGCTAGGTCTATGGAATGTCGCCTCTGTGGTCATCCCACTACACACAAACACGGTAAAGCTCCTAACGGCAGTCAACGCTATTTCTGCCCGCAATGCCAGCAAACGTTTAACGAGCGATTCGACACCTTGTACTACCATCGCCAAGTCACACCCGAACAGATTCGGCAGGTTCTACAGGCGCATAACGAAGGTAGCAGTCTGAGGGGAATTAACCGTACGAGTGGACTCGCCTACAACACCGTTGTGAGTATTATTCGTGCTGCCAGTCAGCAAGCACAGTTAGTGCATAATGCTCAAGTGCAAGCAGTCCAAACCGAGGAGGTGAGTGCGGATGAGTTATGGTCATTTGTCGCAAAAAACAGAAGCAGTGCCTCCCCGATGAGTTAGCAGTGGGGGATTGTTGGATTGGGGTCAGTCTTGCCGATTCTAGTGGACTGATTTTGGCAGCACGAGTTGGAAAACATACTGACGCATTGATTGAAGAATTAGTGGTTAGTAGTGAAGGGAAAACAGTGTGTAAACACTTCAATAGTGATGATTGGGGTGGCTACAAACGAGTATTACCTCCTGAGATTGTGCATCACATTGGCAAAGACAAGACGCAAAGACTAGAGAGAACAATGGCATCGTTAGACAACAAACGGGAAGATGGCATCGACGGCAGAATAAGTTTGGCAAGGTATGGGAGCAAACGAAGGTGACGACGTGGATAGTTGTGAGTTATTTCAACTGGATTTGGCAGCATAACCGATTAAAGACGACCGCAGCGCAACGAGCAGGATTAACGCCACAGCGATGGACTTGGCATGATCTCATTACCTACCCCACCACTATTTGATGCACTACCAGTGAATCGAGTCGTTTACCATGCCTCCTTGGGCGTTGCACAATAGTAGTATGATGCAGCGTTGAGGGTCTCCTGATGCAATGTCCAGACTGTCAATCCACTCACGTCGTCAAAAACGGTCGCCGTCAACAGCAGCAGAACTACTTGTGCCGTCAGTGCTCTCGTCAGTTCCTGGATGCTTACCAGCCCAAAGGCTATC
>NZ_JACJOD010000079.1 GCF_014695385.1 Trichocoleus sp. FACHB-46
TAGTGGTTGAACGTTGTCCCACAACAGACGAGGGGTCAACTTCTCACCACGCAAATAACGGTTGATGCGGTCATGACTAATGCCATCAAGATGGTCAGCCAAGTTTGTCACTGTGTAGTTGATCGGGCTACTGATCAGGTATTGGCAGTAGTCGAGTTTAGTGAAGCTCATTGCTCCAGTCTAATATTGCTCCTGCGTAAGTCCTGAGAGTCAGAGGTTTCTTATGCTTTTTGCGGCCCCATCTCTCGAGTTGCAGACCAGTTACAGAAGTGGCATAGCTTCCTTGGAATCAAACTTGCCTGTAGTGAATTCAAAGGCAACGCTCAACCCTCTCCACCATTCAGCATGAAGTTTTCTCGTCTCTTACTAATTTCTATAGCGTTCTTCGTAGCTACCACTCTCCCAGCCCAAGCTGCCCATTATAGGTCCACGAACGGGACAACCATCATGAACCTCAATGAGTCTGGCAGTCCTGAGCTTGCGGGTTTGCCTAAAAACAGTGGTAGCTATACCACCCTTGCAGGAGGGAAGCAAGTCAACGGAGGCATTACCATCCTGACTCAAAAGACGGCTCCGAACAACGTTACCTACACGGGCACGTTTGAGGATTATGTGGGCAAACCAGACATGGGTTGCAAGGGCACGATGACGTTGAATCGCACCCGCTTGGCTGGAGGTGGGGTGGCACTGAGATCGGAATGGAGGATCGCGCAAAGTGGGAGTCGGTGTGAATCGCCTGTGGGCACCAAATTCGTGGTCAACTTAGTCGAAAACTTACCTGTGGCGAGGAGTGGGAATTACCCCGGAGATCCGGGAAGTGGGTCCCTCAGTGCTGACTACTCGTGGAATCATCCCCTGTGGACAGTCACTGACGCTACGTCACTTAACTGCCGTGCCACTCCGGGTGGGCGAGTGGTCAAGAGCTACCCGTTAGGGACGCAGTTCTCGACGCGGCTCAAGGGCATCAATACGTTTGGTACCGATTCAGCAGGACAGCGCTGGATGTATATTCCAGGGGCAAACTGCTTTGTGCGCCACTCCCCCAGCTACCTCCGTCCCGTTTCATTACCTTACTAGAAGCCTGTTAGAACCTGGTACGTCAGCAATGCAGTTTCCCGCATACCGAGCTTTTCTGATGAAGTCTACTATTGCACTCGCCTGGGTGTCAGGAGTGGTTAGTTGCGCGATCGCCTCCAGTGCTCCTGCACAACAGATTCCCAACGCTGTGCCTCGCGCAACGCCGAACTCGACAAAATCTTGGGAGCGTCCCACGCTGCGCGTCTCGTTGCCGACGAGTGCGACCCAACTAGAATTTAGTGCAGACGGCGAAACCTTATTGACTGATGGAGCCACTAAACAATCTGCCGAACTGTGGAGCTTGAAGACAGGCCAAAGAATTTCAACCTTTCCAGCCAAAGCGGGCTTTGCCTTCTGTGATATCGCCCTCAGTCCGGATGGGCAATTTGCCGCAGGTCTCCTAGAGTCGCGTGCAGCTCCAAAAGTACAAGCTAAGCGCCAGATCGAACTCAACGTTTGGGATCTCAAAACAGGGAAATCTCAGTGGACTCGACCTATTCAAGATCATCCGCTGCAAACCCCTCCAGTTCCAGGTCAGATGCAACCCCCTGACATCGCTGTTTGCCAGGTTGAGTTCAGCCCCAATAGTCGCGTCCTGGCCACAAGCATCAGCAGCCGTTCTAACAAACTCCAATCGGGAGTCCGCATCTGGAATGTCCCACAGGGAACGTTGCAACAAGTCACAGGGTCGCCTGTTACCTACATTGACCGCTTAGCATTTAGCCCAGACAGTGCTGTGGTAGGGTTTACCACTCTAGCCAACAGCAATTCTCAACTGCATCTGTGGAATCTCAAGACCCGAAAGCTGCAAGCCAAACTGCAAGCAAGATATGAAGGTAATTTGTTGTCAATTGTGGATATTGTTTTCAGTCCCAATCAGCCAGACGTAATCGCGTTTGCCAACGATGGCATCTTTAGCTACCTTCATCATTGGCAGACTAAAACGGGAAAGTTCCAACGGTTGTCTCGGCTTTCCATCGACCGAACCGCTAATCTCTTAGCGCTCAGTCCAGATGGACAAACCTATGTCTATGGGTCTGATGTGATTGGATACTATATCAGTAATTTTCAAACCCACCAGAGCTGGGAGTTTCCTCCCGCCCTCAAGTACAAATCTGGACCAACGAGGGTGGTCTTTAGCCGGGATGGGCAGCAGATGGCAATTGTGATTGATAACCAGACGATTCAGGTCATTCGTTGAGTCAGGACTCGAGCGATAAAATCCTCACCCTACTTGAGCCGCCCGTAGAATCTGCCTAGGTAGGATGGTTCCATGGCCACCTGTTTCCTAACAATCTCACTTGAACCACAGGACGGAGCGGCTGGCAATGAGTCTGGTCCCACAGATTTGGGTGAGTGCGATCGCTAAATTGCCAAGCTTATCTAACAATGAGTAAAAGGTAATTGCCCCATGAGTAGAAGTAGAGCGGCGCTATTCGTCCTGTTAGGAGGGCTAGCCGTTGCCATAGTAGGTGCTCTCCCACCCGTATTCTTTCATCTCGTCAACTATCGCGATAGGACCATTCCGGGCTGGTTGGAGTTATGGCTATGGACAGCGATTGTTTTCTTTAGCCTTGGGGTCTATAAAACCGCTCTGGTGGTTCAGCGAAGCTTAAGACAGGAAGCGAATCAGTCAGCACTTGTCAAGCGATCCGAGCGCGAGTCGGCGACGTGAAATTGGTGGCTCCGACCTCTGGCAAAAACTATGTGATTTCTGAGCAAGGAAGCTCAGGACATAGCGGACAGTTAACTTTAGAAGTTGTGGGTGAGACAGGTGTAGGGATCGCCAATTTTGACTTTCATATCTTTACTCATACTACGTCAGGCCGATTGACCTATCAAAATCAAACTGAAAAGATCAGCTGTCCCAGCTAGAGCAAAACTTTGTTCACGAGTTCTGGTCGCTTATGGGTCAGCGGCAAAAACCCCAGAGGCGAGCGAGTGGATTTGGACCCCAAAGATTTGATTTATGTGGAGGAGTAGCGATCGTAAAATAAGGTGCGGCAGCAGCACAATATCCATAGATTGTGTCAGAACGTGCCAAATGGTGCCCTATGTGATGGATTGCTACTGTCAGTTCTCCTCCTAGCATGACAGACTGTGCCAATGAGTGCTGTCTGGTGCGAACGTGCCACCACCGCGATCAACACCTCAGGTTTGCTGGATTAAAGGTGTTGAGGTTTTTTGGGTAGTTCAACGGAGAGAGGGAATCTTACATCAAGCGGGCGATCGGTCTGCAAGCTTACGAAATAACCTCCCGCTTGAGTACTGCTACAAAATCCCACAGTTCCCCGTTAGCACGTGTGCCAGGAAGAATTGACACTAACTCCCAGCCTCTAGCTCCAGCTTCATTCAATGCATCCTCAAGTTCTATTTCGTTAATCTTCCCTGCCTCGAATGTTCCTTGAGCAAAGAACTTAACCGTTTTATATTCCCACTCACCCATAGCCTTCTCTAAAGCATTTCAAAATTACCCTAAAATTTTCCGATACTCATCTCTCACTACAAAGTCTGATCTTAGCGGCGATCGCCCCCAGGCCAAATCTCTGAAAACTCAGCTCCCCCGTTGCTCGTTGCTATCGATTGTCATAATCTCTATAAATAGAATAATCACACAAAGCTTGGTCCAGCATGGGTTCAAGCGATTCCTAATTGCAACTCAGGTTGAAGCGATCGTAAAATTTACGAAAGTTGTTAGTTAACACGACATTTTGGCCATACGTGGAATTGGTGAAGCGATCGCAACAGTGTGGGTGGTCGTAGTGCATCGAAGCGTTATCGATAGAACATCTGGCGAGACCTGGCAGCCCCATGAGCAATCCCGCCACCCCATCGACACCCACCGATACCCGCTCACGGCGGTTTTACCATGGTACCCGGGCGGACCTCAAGCCTGGCGACCTGATTCAACCTGGTTATGCCTCCAACTACACCGAGCGGCGATCGCCCTGGGTCTACTTCAGCGAGACTCTGGACGCGGCCACTTGGGGAGCGGAGCTGGCGAGGGGCCAAGGTCCAGGCCGCATCTACTTAGTGGAACCGACCGGCTCGTTTATGGATGACCCCAACCTGACGGACAAGAAGTATCCGGGGAATCCCACAAAGTCCTATCGTGCGCAGGAGCCGCTGCGGGTGGTGAGCGAATACCTGAACTGGCAGGGACACTCCCCGGAGGTCATCCAAGCGATGAAGGACCGCATCGCGGGTTTGGAGCCCATCGATGACTGAGCTGCTCTGCACGAGTTGCGAGGGGTCCGATTGCGCATTCAGAACAAGCCGTTGGTCAATTTGAAATCTGATTGAGAGACGCTAATGCTCAGTTGCTCGTAGCAAAAGTTGAATTAGGTGGTCGAGATTGAACTGACAATAGCAGACGACGCACTAAATGCGACATAAAGCTATACTGGGCTGAAGGTGAGGTTGAAGAAACGGATTGGCATTGCTTTGAGGCTTTTAAGCGGGTTCGAGAGAAACTAGCTTTGCATGACCTCCTGCCAATGTGCTACGGAGCCAGCAGGAAAGTCGTACTTTCGGGAATGCTGCTCGATATAGGTTTGGGGTTAGAAGTATATAAAGTAGGTGAAAACGGTCAGCCGTGTCCCGAAGCCGTATACATTTTCGAGAATGGTGACGATATGAAACCTATTAGTGTTGAAGTCCAAGCGAAGCTTCAGGATGAATGGACAAAAGCAGCTTTACAAGAACTTGAGTAGAATTGCCCAACCCAACAAATCCCGTTGCACACCACTGAAGGGGAGCGATTGTTGAGGATGCAGAGGCAATCGGTCGCGGGCGAACGGGAACGTTAGAAATTGCCAATGAACGAATTCTTCCTTTCCGCACTCTCATTCGGATTGGCTGCGGGTCTTAAGCCGGGGCCACTCGGTGTCATCGTAATTCAACAAGCTTTATCGAGAGGGCTTCTCGCCGGAGTGCGAGCAAGCCTTGCACCCTTGATTACCGATGGCCCAATCACCATCGCGGCACTTTGGTTTCTCTCGAAATTCAAGAGTATCAAACTATTTGCTGCGGCTCTCAGTTTGGTTGGAGGAGCCTATCTGCTTTGGCTATCCGCAAGGATGTTTCGCGTTAACGACATTTCGTTAACCGGAAAGCTTGAATCACAAAGCTCCCTCGCTACAGCCGTGAAGGTAAACCTTCTCAACCCAGGTCCCTATCTCTTTTGGTTTACGGTTGGCGGGAACTACATCATTCGCGGCTCTAACGCCGAGAGCGTTGTCTTCGTAGTAACAGCGATTGGAACCCTGATCGCTTCCAAGGTTGCTATTGCCGTTCTTGCCGTCCGCTTCTTCCCGTCCTTGGAGAGCCGTGGCTACCGCCTAACGATGAAGTTACTTGCTAGCACATTGGTCTGGTTTGGCCTCGTATCCATTGGGAGGGCGGCTGAACTTGGCCTCCACTATGCCCGCGATTTCTAACTCTTTGTTGCAGTGGACAGCCAAAAAGCTGCGCTTTTGTCCGCTGCAGCAAAGAGTTAGACACTGTCCCATCTCCTTCACCTACCGCTTATGCCAGAGCAACCTGTACCAGAAATCGAGCTGCTACGCGCAGCATACGCAGCATTCAACGCGCGTGACATTGATGCCGCCCTCGTCCTCATGACTCCCAACGTGTCTTGGCCGAAGGCATTCAAAGGCGGTTTTGTCCGTACTCCTGAAGCAGTCCGCGCTTACTGGACGGAGCAGTGGAGCGAGATCAATCCCCACGTCGAGCCAGTTGCCTTTCACTTGGAGGATGATGGGCGGGTCTTGGTCGAGGTGCATCAGGTCGTGCGCGATCTGACCGGAGCCGTGCTTGCCGATGAGCACGTCGGCCACTATTTCACCATTAAGCAGGGCTTGATTCAAGCCATGGAAGTCTGCCCACTTTCATCGTCTGGCCTCGGTGCCTAACAACGCGCATACACACCGACCGTTGAGAGTTGATCAGTATGCTACAAAGGTGATCTATGGCGAGTGATAGGCAACCTTAGCTGGCTTCGTTTCTTAGGTAGAGCTAGCTGTTGAATAGTGCCGAGGAGTTGATGGTTTGACCGAAGCTGCATTAACAGGTCGTGTTGCCCTTGTGACTGGTGTGAGTCGGCGCAAAGGGATTGGCTTTGCGATCGCCCAACAATTAGCGATGCTAGGGGCAGACGTATTTATTCATTCTTTTTCCCCCTTTGATGCCAGTCAACCTTGGGGTGCTGACCGAGATGGAATTTCTGCAATTATTAAAGACCTCCAGCAGCAGGGCACTCATATTGCTCATGCTGAAGCAGATCTGCTCGACTGCACGGCTCCCCAACAACTGATGAACGCGGCTATACAAGCCTTTGGTCATATCGATATTTTGATTGCCAATCACGCTTACAGTACGATGGGGAACTTGGAAGAATTAACCGCAGCAGAAATTGACAAGCATTTACAAGTGAATGTGCGAGGGACGTTATTACTAGTGCAAGCGTTTGCGGCTCAACATGATGGTCGCCTGGGAGGTCGATTGGTGCTTCTTACTTCTGGGCAGCATCTTAGCCCGATGCCTGGAGAGTTAGCGTATGTTGCTTCTAAGGGTGCGCTTCATCAGCTCACACTGAGTTTGTCAGCTCATTTAATTTCGCGGGGCATCACTGTAAATACAGTCAATCCCGGCGCAACAGACACAGGTTATGCCTCTGCTGAGCTGTATGAATCAATTCGGGCAGCTCATCCACAAGGCCGTTGGGGACAACCAGAAGATGCAGCGCGTCTCATTGGGTGGCTTGTGACAGATGAGGCTCAGTGGATTACAGGACAAGTTCTCAATTCCACAGGAGGTAGAGTGTAGATGTTGAATGCTAGCGTAGGCTAACCAGCCACCGCAGCGGACGGAAGGAGTCCGTCTGAGCGGTTGCAAAGTCCTATGCCGCCCCTGGCTTTTGTCGTTATGCCGCAAGTCTTGGTTAGAGCCAGGTATTGAATCTCGCCTATCAGCATTTGGAACTGAATTATCTTCAATCCGTTGCTGAGTCAATATTTTAGAAGCTATGGTTGGTGCGCTCGACGCTAAATTATTTAAGCAGTGGTCCTTGAGGATAGTAGATGGAAGTTTTTCAAGCTTGTTTGGAGCATCTTGAAGCGGTATCACAGTTGTTTGACCAATATCGCGTTTTTTACAACTCACCCTCAGATCTTGAAACTGCCAGGAAATTTATCCAGGAGCGTTTCCATAAAGGCGATTCGATTATATTTGTGGCAAGCGATAAGGGACGTATAGTCGGATTTACGCAGCTTTATCCTAGTTTTTCTTCCGTTTCAATGAAGCGAGTTTGGATTCTGAACGATTTATTTGTTGAACCAACTTGCCGAAATCAGGGTGTCGCGAAGTTGTTATTGAAAACGGCAGAGGACTTTGCAAGACAAACAGACGCTATCCGAATCTCTTTGGCAACGCAAATTTCTAACGTTGCTGCTCAGTCACTTTATGAATTGCTTGGGTATTGCAAGGATGAGCAATTTTACCATTACTCGCTAAAGTTATAGCGGTGGTATACAACCCATTGGAGCGGACTGGCAAAGTTGGTCAGCGGGTTGGTTCAGTTTAGTCATAGCCGCTCAGCCGAATCGTTGAGCTGGTTGACCTTATCATTCAGGTAGTAGCCGAAATCTTGACTGTAAGTATCAAGATTTAGTTCATTGTGGGACAAAATCTTCTAGATGAGCAACGTTATATCAGTAGGAAGGCTTTTCGGAGAAGTTGAAGATCGAGAAGGGGCGGACTTGCCCCGTGAACAAGTCATCCATCTTTACTCTCAATGTGGATGGTCATCAGCAAAGAAGCCAGATGCTTTGTTATACGCGCTTTCAAGCTCAGAAACGGTCATCTCAGCGTGGCATCAAAATGTTCTAATCGGACTTGGGAATGCGATTTCAGATAAAGCATTAACCGTTTATTACCCTCATTTGCTTGTATTGCCGTCGTATCAAAATATCGGTATAGGACGAGAGATCATGAAACGCCTTCAAGCTCCTTACACAGACTTTCATCAGCAGATTCTATTGGCAATCAATCATGCCGCTCCATTCTATGAAAAGCTTGGCTTTAAGCATTCACAAGGCATTAAAGCGATGTGGATCTATGATGAAAGTGACACTAACGCTATCAATGAACAGGAGCAAAATAATCAATGATCGCAGTTCAAGAACATGATTGGAACAGACTTTCAAAGTTGAGCGCATAACGATATGACATGGCTTCAATCCGCTCAATCGGAACGTTAGCTGGCTTCGTTCTCGGTGATGGCAGCGGTTTGAAATGACTGATCAGGTGCTTCAAGTTGAAGGCACAATATTCGTTCAACTCGGCAGTTAAGAGAGGATGAAAGGCTGGATGATGTAGTGTAATTCGCCCATTCAGTAGCTTGTCTGCCTAAGCCCGAACTGGCTGAATATTCAACTCTGCCTGCCATTGGGGCAGGGGCTTTTTCCAACCTTCCTCCCACTTCTGGGCAAATAGGGACTTGGCAGTTTTGCCCATTTGAAATCCCTCAGGACTTACGCAAGAGCCATCTGAACAGACGGATGCTTGAGTTGTGCAATCAAGTAGTCCGAGAGCATCCCATGCTTGACTTGATAGATGGTTTTGCTGCTCTGGTAAGCGA
>NZ_JACJOD010000080.1 GCF_014695385.1 Trichocoleus sp. FACHB-46
GTGGTTTGTGCTCAAGAATTGGATGCGACAGCGATGGGATGAATTTGCTAAATTTCGTGATTGTGTAGATACTGCCTTCAAGCAATGTCTTAAGGTGTACTCGTAAGGCTATACCAATGACGGCACCGCTCGTCTTGAGCACGATCGCGAAGCTATGCGTCCACGGGTTTGGTGATGGGGCAGCCCGGAGCTGTGCGATCCAGTCTGGAGAAACCTCAGCCTGATCTGCAGGACTCATTGCCTCAATTTGGGCGAGAACCTCTTCGGTCGATTGCAGCACTAGGCGGAGATGTACGGTCTCAAGTTCCATCGGATTAGACATGTTCTGGCTCTACCATGACTCTGGATACTCAGCGTGGGTTGGCAATCCTCCGCTAGGACATCCCCACGGCGCTCTCAATGCCCAGAAGATGTGATCGCTCGGAGTGATAGGCGGGGCTGTATCCAACGAGCCAGCCGGAATAGTCATGATCTTGCCATCGCGTGTTAGTCGTGGTACCGGGCACCCACAATGACTGCAAAACCATTTGCTGAAGCGCTTTGCTGTAGGAAGGTCATACTGGGTGATAGCTTCTTCCCCTGAAAGCCAGCGGAACTGACTGGGTTCAACAGTTAGATTGGTGGCGTGAGCTGTGCCCGTGCCTTTGCGACACCGTGAGCAGTGGCAATGAGCCATTTTCTGAAAGGGTGGGTTCACTTTAAATGTCACTGTTCCGCACAGGCAACCCCCGTGAATGCTGAATTGATTCATCTGCTCTCTCCGCTCGCCTAACATTCTGCTTCAACCGCCACAGATAACTTTTCGGACTTAACTGGCGTGCAAACAGATTATCAGCTAACTGGTAACTGGCACATACTCGTATTTTTTGTACCAAACCATAACTCCTCACGACTGCCTTATACCGCCAACCGTCGATCGCCGTACCACTGACTCAATTCCCAATCAATCTCATCCAGGATAGCGGTAGCTTCGCTGATGCCCTTTGCGCATACCGCCTCCCTGAGCGATTCTGCATCAGCCACCAACAATGCAAACACTGAGTCAATCCGTTGCTGAGCGGCATCAAAGTTTTCCTATATTAAGGATCAAGCAATTTTGTTCACTTACTGAGCCGACAATGCCAGACCCCTTTCTCCTGCACTTACCAACCACTGAAACCATTCCGGTCATCGCCAGTCTGCCTCACAGTGGATTGCTTATATCAAAGGAGATCACTGACACTCTAGAAGCTTCTCACCGGCACTATTTGCCCAATCAGGATTGGCATCTCGACAAACTCTATGATTTTCTGCCTCATTTAGGTGTTACCGTCTTGCAAGCCGTTTATAGCCGTTATGTGGTTGACCTCAATCGATCGCTTCAGGAACCGCTCTTTGGTAACTTTTGGCAATCGGTTGTTGCTGAAAAGACTGCGGTCAACACAGCGATTTATCGAACTCCGCCTTCAAGAGAAGAGGTTGAGCAACGAGTTGAGCAATACTATCGTCCCTATCATCGACAGCTTCAAGCTCTGCTAAACGAACAGCTTGAGCAATTTGGCAAGGTATACTTGCTGGATCTACACAGTTTTCTTGGATTGATCGAGGGTGAAATCTGTTTAGGGAACGGAAATAGTACAACTTGTTCTGAGCACTTCATTTCCGTCGTTGAGGCTGCCTTTTGCTCACAGAGTTATCAGGTGGTTCGCAATAAATCGTTTAGTGGTGGGTACATCACGCGGTACTACGGTCAGATGCCGCAAGTTGAGGCGTTACAAATTGAAGTTCGCTATCCGGTTTACCTGAATGCGAATCAATTGGATGGCACTTCTATCCCGGATTGGCAGGTGCCAGAGTTTGATGAGGCGAAGCACAAGTTTGAGTCCATCTTCGAGCAGATTAGCAAAACTCTAGTCGCTGCTTAGCTTCGCCGTTTGTCATAATTCTGAAACCCCAAATTAGGAGCACTTTCGTGGAAAGGGTACTCCCAACTTTAAGCAAATCAAAGCTCTCCTGCTGCAATCATCTGGATCAAACCCGGCAATACCCCACAACATTGAAGCTTGTGGCTCAACCAGCGAGATATTGTAGGGAGCCAGGGTTACGTAAACGGCTTTTGCCTGAGGGTTCACCTTACGATGGTACTCGGATAAAGCTTGGCTAGGATGCTTGCGTCCTTCCCAACTTTCATAGTCCGTCCAAAAGCAGAACACGTCTGCCTTGAACTTGTGCTTGATTGCCCAGTCATAGGCAACAGAAGCAGTCATTCCCCAAAGTTTGGGTTGCTGGCTTTGGCGATCGCATCGCTAAACGAATCCTGTGCTGTAATTTTCAGGTCACGGAAATCGGTAGCAGATCCCTGGATGACATAGTGTTATTCGACTTTTGTCGTTGCCAGTGCCATGAGCCTGCAATGACTGGAGTTTAGGGGCTAGGGGAGGTTCAAGACTTGGGGGATTCCCCTAACTTTGTTGTTGCCAGTTCACCCCTAACCCTTCACACAAACAAGTTGCTTCAGGATTGCCACCACCTCTACCAGGTCAGATTGGTTGGCCATCACCTGGTCGATCGGTTTGTAGGCTCCGGGAATTTCATCCAGCACCCCTTCATCCTTACGACACTTAATCCCCTGTGTTTGCTGGATCAGGTCTTTCAAGGTGAAGTTGAGCTTGGCTTTGTTGCGGGACATTAAGCGTCCCGCCCCATGAGAGCAAGAGCAGTAGCTTGCCACATTCCCCTTGCCCTTCACAATGTAAGACTTGGCTCCCATCGAACCCAGAATAATGCCATAGTCATTTTGCTGTGCGCGGACTGCCCCCTTACGAGTCACATACACTTCCTCACCGAAATGCACTTCTCGCTCAGCATAGTTGTGGTGGCAGTTAACGTTCAGGCAGGGAGTGAAGGGTTGATCGTTCGCCAAATGCTTTTCTAGCACTCGCTTGGATCGCGCCATCATCACTTCGCGGTTCACACGGGCATAGTTCTGTGCCCACTGCAAATCACGCCAGTACGCCTCAAACTCTGGGGTGCCCTGAACAAAGTGTGCCAGGTCGGGATCAGGCAATTTTTCGCCCGCTAGCTTTGCCAACTCCTTCGCCGTCTCGATATGGCGCTGTGCCAGCACGTTGCCAATATGACGAGACCCGGAGTGCAGCATCAACCAAACCTGATTTTGCTCATCCATACAGACTTCGATGAAGTGGTTGCCGCCTCCCAGCGACCCCATCTGCTTCAAAGCCTTCGCTTCCAAATGCTGTGCGCCAGCGTGCAGATACTTGAAGTCTTGCCAGCCTTGCCAGTCCAGCACTTGGGTGTCTGCTTCATCATTCTCGTTAAAGCCAACGGGAATTAGAGCTTCAATGTCTTGCCGAATCTGGTGCAGTTTACCGTCCAATTGCTCCGCCACAAAAGGCGTTTTGATCGCGCCCATGCCACACCCAATATCGACTCCCACCGCCGCAGGCACGATCGCTTCTTTCGTCGCCACCACCGAACCTACCAAGGCACCTTTACCCAAGTGAACATCGGGCATCAAGGCAACGTGCTTGAAGACAAAGGGCAGGGAGGCCACGTTCTTTGCCATTTTGGTTTCATCTTGACCCAGTTCGTGGTTTGCCCAAGAGAAAACAGGCTTAGCGGTAGAGAGGTCTAATTTTTCGTAAGGCATGGTTTCGTGTCCTTCGTTTGTTTGATGTCTCCAGAATAGGAAGGACATCTTCCCCCAGGCGAATCGACACAAAAACGGCTGTAAGACTTGCTCCACAATGGTTTTAAAACCAGGGGAATGGTTGAACCGGAGGCATTCCTCTAGCTTCTGGGGAAAATGTGAGTTAGAACCGTGAGGCAGGGTGAATTTGCCTCGAAATTTCCCTTACTGCATCGATTCCTTGACCGATGGTACGCCCCAGTTACGGACCTGAAGCGAAAAAGCGATCGCTTCACCTGTTTGCCACCGAGCTTGACGACGCGAACGACGAGTTGGACTGTAATGGGTGACCTGAAAGGGGAGCTGCTTCGCACCGCACAGCGAACTTGGTCAATTCGAGCCAGAATGGGCAAACCGCCGTCCCCAGAAATCTAAACCGGTGACAAGTGAGGAAACCATAGAGTCAGAATTCTCGAATGATGGGTGTCAAGGGAGGTTGAAATCATGACAACGGCTCAAACAATCCTGGCAGATAGCGAGATTGAAGCCATTTTGCAACAACGCATTGATCAGGAGAAACAGAGTGTTGGTATTGTCGTAGGAGTCATTGATGAGAGTGGCAACCGCATCATTGCACAGGGTAAGCGAGATCAGACGGATTCCTACTCAGTGGATGGAAATACCCTGTTTGAAATTGGTTCCACTACCAAAGTGTTTACAACGCTGGTGCTAGCAAATCTGGTGGAGCAAGGCCCTCTCAACCTGAGCGATCGCATCTCTACGTTGCTGCCTGGTGCTGTGAAAGCACCCACTCGCAATGGTCAAGAAATCTCCTTATTGGATTTAGCAACACATACTTCCGGGTTGCTCCATTTACCCGATAACTTTGCCCCAGCAGATATGAGTAATCCCTATGTCGATTACTCTGTTGACCAGTTGTATGGGTTTTTATCCAACTTTCAATTACCACGAGATATTGGCAACCAGTACGAATACTCCAATTTAGGTACAGGTCTGTTGGGGCATCTGCTCAGCCTTAAAACAGGTCTGGATTACGAAACGCTCGTTAAGACTCAGATCACTCAACCGCTGCAAATGCACGATACGGGTATTGAACTGACTACGGAACAACAGGCTCGCTTTGCAACCGGACATAACATCCTCGCTCAACCTGTGCCTTACTGGGACTTTCCGACCTTAGCAGGAGCATTGCGATCCACGGCAAACGATTTGCTCAAGTTTTTAGGAGCAAATTTGCAACTTGTCTCTTCCCCGTTAAATTAAATCCTTCAGACTACCCATACCCATGTAGTTCAGGCGCAAAAAGGAACATCCGGAATGGCGATCGCGCTGGGCTGGCATGTTTTGAATCACCTTGAGACAGAAATCATCTTCCATGACGGGGGTACCGGTGGATTTCGCAGCTTTTTAGGCTTTGTGAAACAGAAGCCCTTAGGAGTTGTGGTGCTGTCGAATTCAGAGAATGATGTCAAGGATATTAGCTTGCATCTGTTAGAATCCCGTTATCCCCTGACTAAACATCATCCACTCAGGCAACGTCAGGCAATCTCTGTCGATCCCAACCTGTTTGATGAGTATGTGGGACGCTATGAGCTCGCTCCAAACTTTATTCTCACCATTACGAAAGAACACGATCGACTCTACGCTCAAGCTACTGGGCAATCTCAGGTTGAGTTATTTGCAGAAACAGAGACTCAGTTTTTTATCAGGGAAGTCGATGCTCAAATTACCTTCATTCGAGATCCGCAAGGTCCTGTGAAGCACTTGATTCTACAGCAGGCAGGACAGGAAATCACAGCTCCAAAATTGAATCAGGTTTCAGGATAATCATTCAGCTTACGAATCGGCGATCGCCGCTTTGGAGTCAACCACTCCTCACCCATAAATGCGATCGCCGACTGGAGCAGTATCGAGATAAGCTTGTAGCCAGATCGTTTTCGTTGCAGCTACAGCTTGATGATGGCAAATAACAGAGGGATGCTCCGGATCTCCGAGTAAGTGTGGCTCAAATTCCAGAGCGGCGAGTTTTTCAGAGACACAAGTGGCGATCGCTAGGACTAATTTAGCCACTTAATATAAACTTTTGTGAGAATATTGCAGCTATCATTTGCTTGGTGCTGACACTTGGCTACATGGTGGTTAAAACTGAATGGGAGGACCATATGGCTCAGTTCACTGTAGAACAACTTATCTATCTGCTTTACGCTAATGCATATATAGAGGCAGGTACGATAACAAAAGGTACTGTAAAATCTTATTTACCAAACGAGTGGAAAGAAAAAGCTGAGGAAATCTATGTTGCCTTAGAAAAACAGAAATTGATTAAGCAAGTAAGTAAAGGACGCTTTTCTGTAACAGAGGAGGGCGTAAAAGCCCTTGTCACAAATCTATCTACCACTGATTACAAGTTTGATTCTGTCAAAGGTCCAAAAGTTCTAAACATTTTACTAACCTGCATTGGGAAGGCTGCTAAAGCTCATCCTCAAGCCAAGCAATCAGAGGAACTGTCTTTCGATGAATTCCAAGAGAAATTTAAAGCGCTTTACTTTGAAGAAAGAAGACAACAAGAGCTTCGTGGCGTTGTTGCTATTCATAGCAAAGAACTTTGCCAGAAGTTTAAAGAACAAAATCCTATTTCCCAAGAGGAGCTAAACCATTATTTTGAGCTACTAAAATCAACTAACAAGATTTTGGCTGTGGTTGAAAAAGGTCATGAATTGGTTCAATGGGTTGAGTGAAATATGCCTGAGGATGCAGGAAAGAAAAAGTTTATTAAGGATTTCCTTCAAAACGTTAGAGTTGGCGAAGGTTTCATCGAGGATATCTGGATTGAGCGTGCCGTAAGAATTCCAGGTTCAATAGGTGAGGGATCAACTGCACAAAGCCTTTCTGGAAGATCGATAAATAATATTACTGAGTTGCTTGAGGATGATCTCAAACACAGCTTCGATGACGGATATTTTACTTTCAGAATTGTTTCAGCCTTGAAGGGAAGTGGAAAAACTTCTCTTCTCACGTATTTGCATGAATTGATTAAGACTAAGCCGACTTATACAAATTTCTCCATTGTCAGTCGCTTTCCACTTGCTAACATAATTGCGATGGGGGGAAATCAAGATTTTATTGTTAAATTTTATTGCTATATCCTGGCAGAAACTTTCTGGAAGTTAATCAGCGATTCAGAATTATCAGTCAAGAATAAAGCCAAGAACATATTAAGTGATTATCTAGGACAAGCTGAGGTTAACCAACTTATAACTGCTTCCAGTCTTAAAACTTTTCGTCCCAAGTTTGTTCAATATTTCTCAAATATTGCAATTGTTTTTGAAGAATTTTTCTTTGACGTACTTAATGAGGTTTCTCAGGTTGAGCCACGATACACCTTTGCTTATCTAATTGATGAATTTGATGGATTAGAGAAAAAACCAAATGAGTTTCAACAAGCATTGTCGCTCATAAGAGCATTAATTAAGAGAGCAGCACAGGATTTTCAATCGAAAATTCGCCTTTTCATCTACCTTGTTGGAACATCAGAAAATATAAAAAACTTCTTTAGTGAAGATCCTGTTATAGAAAGTCTTGTTGGTCATCAAGTCATCAACTTGAATGCAGGATATGGAAATGAATTTGAAATGATTAGAACCAAGATAAATGAGCGGATTAAAGGAGCATTTAAGGGATATGGAAATTTTGATAATGCGTGGAATGAGATTAAAAATTTATCACCAAATCCTAGCCAAACATTGAGAGGATTCTGTCAAGAGTACGCATTTTCGATTCTTGGAGTACATGCTAATTACTTCAAAGAGAAACCTGAGCAAGAGTTTGAAGGAAATGCGCGTGATTTAGTGGAGGCAAGATGTAAAGAAAAGTGGCAAAGTTACTTGAGTCAAAAAGCATATACTCTATCTTCGGTATCAACTACTGCTGTGCTTGAAGGTCATGCTTTTGATTGTTATGTAGAGTTACTTCACAATGGAATTTGTGTTGCCAGATGTTTCGGCGAAGCTAAAAATTATGAGCTTTTAAGTAGCCATTTAGAAACATTTAGCAAATGGTTAGAAGATGTAAAGTTTAAACCTTTTACTGCTAATGGAATCCCACCAGACATAGCTTTCATGATCGCCCCTTCTTGTCCATTTCTTTTGAAACGCAAATTAGAGCTCAAGAGTATCTATTTCATATCTACTGATAAAGTTATCGATCCGTCGTCACCAGCTATTATCGACTCCTCTACTGCTAACATTGTCAATGTTAATACTGCAACAAAAGATTCGATAGTTGCTGCCATAAAAGGAACAGGTATTAGAGAAACAACAATTGATAAGCTAATAAAACTGAGAAATAATAAGTCATTTCAAAATATAGATGAACTTGCTTCTGGCTTAAAGCTAACTTTAAAGACTAAGGAGAAACTCCAGAAGAAACTTGAAGAAGGGAAAATTTGCTTTACCTGAAAGCTCGTAAGCAGTTTTGCCCTATTATTAATATCTGTTGGTTGATCATTTATTTTTTAGAGCAATTGTCAGTGTGATGATTTGCTACCCTGATGCAATCGCTCCGTCACATTCTTGCTGGAGTTTAAAGGGTTCAACTAGACTTTACATAAATGGTACTGAATTAAGCCAAACGCGATCGCTCAGATTCTGGCTTCTCGAAAAAGTCGGGGATCTTTAACCTCTTATATCAGTGCCATTCAACTCTACATCGTCAACCGCCGATCGCCATACCACTGGCTCAATTCCCGCTCAATTTCATCCAGGATAGCGATCGCCTCCCTGATCGATTCTGCATCAGCCGCTAACAATGCGAACACTGACTCAACCCGTTGCTGATAGTTAAGAGGACAAAGCGTAAAGCCATTCGCAAGTGCCACAGCGCTCTTCTCATTCAGCAGGTACATCTCATTTAGTGCGAAGAGTACTTGATTCATACAGGCCACACAGCGAAAACAGCAACCTGCGGCATAGGCAGCATCACCCCGTGCAACTGCTTTTTGAGCCACTACCAGTGAGAAACTGATTTCCCAAGCGAATTTGTTTATGGTTGCTTCCTTAAGCTTTGCCGGGTAAGGCGTTGTCTTAGCTTTCAAGGCAGCTAAAACGCCATGTGAATCGTGAAGTGGCAGACCCAGAGCAACTTCACCCATGTAGATCGAAGACACAAAACCGTGAGGGTGTCCGGGCTGATAGTCGATCGTGATGTGCCCCCTATGGCATTCATCAATGACGTGGTTGACTTGAACCACATCTCGATAGAGGAAATCCACTGGAATGCCTTCAATTTTTAGCCATCCTCCACCATTCATCCACTTTCCCCACTCACCGATCGGGGTAATTAAGTTTGTACGATGCTTGTCGTCCAACTCAGAGGCGAGGTGATTGAGCGCTAGGAGATCCGGCGGGTTTTCTGGCTGGTAATATAGCCCCAGATCTACATCTGACTTCGGGGTATGGTTGCCTCTTGCTCTTGAGCCACCCAACGCGATCGCCACAATTCCCTCAATTGAGCGCAAGCGATCGACGATAGGATGAATGAACTGGGGCAATGGCTCGTTCATAATGACGAGTTCACCTCTATCGTCATCCCAGCCTGACGTAATCGTTCTGCCAAAACCTCCCCTAATCCGGTGGCTGATGTAAGAATGCCATCGTTAGACATGGCAACCGCACTCCTGATAACGGCTATGGTCGAGACCGCATTTCTTGCTGGCGCATCGGCATGACATCGATGGTGCGGTATAGCATGGCTAAATCCATCGGGGCCTGGCTTCGCTGTTTTTCTGTGCCGTCTTTGCCAACTAAAATTGCCGCAAACTCTTCAACAGAAACACCAAATTGTCGTCTGAGTCCGTCTGCCGATGCCGCACTGATGGATTGCCCATCGACCTGGCTCTCTCCAGTTTCCAAAACTGCTACTAACTTGAGGTCACGATCCTCTACACCTGCCTGATCCGTCTGCCATATTTGCCTCTGCTGTCGATAATCGGATGAACCAGTTGAAGGGGCAAAGACCAACAAAATGCGGTTTTGCCATTGATAGTCACTCAACCTGAATTCAACTCCCTGTGAGCGACTGGAGGTCACAGCAACGCTCGCTACTTTGGGGAATTGGGATTGAGGCGGGTTTGGTAAATCACTCATCAAGATGAAAGGCTGAGTGTCAACACAGCCCTGTAGCAGGGACAGAAAAACAAGTACAGGTAAAGACTGCATTGCGAGACAGCAACAACTTCCTTACTGTAACCAAACCTCGTCAAGAGGGGTTGGTTCCTGAGAGGGAATTCCAGAGATCAAGCAGATAAGGGAAAACCTGCTGCTAGTAACCAGCCGAAGAATAAAGCAGTGCCGACCCTTACGGTGTCTGCGAAGCAGCAAGCATAAACCCATGCTTGGTTCAACAAACCGGAGCCAGCTAGAGCAAAGGAATACCTTCTTTTTGGATTGCTCGCACCTCCAGCCCAGATCGAGCGATCGCGAGTCCCAACTAGGATGAAATAACCAGCAGAATTGCGGGTCCCAGGACTCAGGGGTTTATAGCTTTCCTGGAGCGGTGGGGTAAACTGAAGCCGTGAAACTCACCACTCCAGTTCACCCGCGACAGATTGCCAATCTGAAACTAATTGTAACGGCTTCAGACAGGGTCAACGCTTTCGATCGATTTTCACTCGCTTATTCGGGTCTTGCTTGTGAACCCAGGCAAGGAATTTTTGTAGCTGTGGGTCTTGCTTCAGCTTCTCCAGAGTATTCAGGTGGAGGGCCAGATGGGAGTTGTCGTAGAGCGTATGGATTTGACGGTGACAGGCGGAGCAGATTTGAATGGTGGGGCTGGGGTCTTGACCCTGGCGTTTCGTCTTTTGACGAGGAATCAGGTGGTGTGCGGTAAGGGCAGACATCTCTCGCTGGCAAAGTTCGCAGGGCTGAGGCATCGCTTAGAAATCAGTGCAGGGTGGGGAACGGTGACACATCAATTTGATCCTAGCGATCGCCCTCCTGGTCTGACATTAAAACGCCGTTCGGGTCACCCGCATCAGGTAAATTTCTCCGAGGATTGCAGGCTAAGAGCCAATTTGGGTGGTAGTGCGATCTCATTCAACCTGATGGCGATCGCGTGCACTGTGCTGATTTATTGGGGAACGTGCGATCGCTCCCGAGAAACCTGAACCATAATCACACCAAGCGCTCTAGAGATCTCTCGCAATTTCCATGAACAAAGGTGAACTCGTAGATGCCGTGGCGGAAAAAGCCAACGTGACCAAGAAGCAAGCTGAAGCCGCGATCACGGCTGTGTTTGACGTGATTCAAATTGGATTAGCTGCAACAAATCGATGTTGCTCCGGCACATATGGCGAAAGGGATTGGCTCTGCACTGGTTAATACCGTCGTTGTTTGGACAAAAGGTCAATGTTATTCAGTGATGGCATTATCCACGTTTCGAGATATTCCCTGGAATGCACCTTTTTATTCAAAACTGGAGTTTTGTCCTGTTGATGAACCCGAATTGACAGCAGGTTTCCAACAAATTTGATTGCAGGAGGCTGAAGCAGGATTGCCCATTGAGGAGCAAGTCATCATACAGTTTATGTTATTAGATATAGGTTGACAAGTTCCTGTCAAATTGGTAAAGTCTTGTCATATGAGTGAGCCAAGCGCCAATGGCAGTGCCTTCACCGACCTTATCCTTGAGGTCTTTCGGCTAAATGGGCTTTTGTTAGAAGCGGGCGATCGCTTGACCCATCCGGTTGGCTTAAGCAGCGCCCGTTGGCAAGTGCTTGGCGTTGTGGAACATCAACCGACACCCGTTGCTAATGTTGCTCGGATCATGGGGCTAACTCGACAGAGTGTTCAGCAAACCGCTGATGCCCTGGCAAGCGATGGATTTATTACCTATACCGACAATCCCCACCATCGTCGTGCCAAGTTAATGACGATTACGCTAAAAGGTCGTAAAGCCTTAGATTACATACAAAAATGCCAGATCGATTGGGCAAATCAAGTTAGTGAAACGCTTTCGTTAGAAGCATTAAAAACGGCTGGGACGGTTTTACGGCAACTTGAAGAACGGCTCGAAACTTACACAACAGATGGAGTGGACGAGTAATTGCGATCGCTGTCCATCATTCTTTGAGGGAAAAATAATGAGAATTACAGCTTCCGCCATTTCATTGAATGTGGATGATGTTACGGCATCAGCTAGGTTTATCAAACAGCATTTTGGTTTCAGTGAGCAGATGTCAGCCGATGGCTTCGTATCCCTTGGCAGAGAAGATGCTGGATTCAATCTGGTCTTCATAAAAACGGGATTAAAAAGCTTCAAACCCATTCACATGAGGGAACATCGAGCAGATGGTTTGTTAATAGCATTTGTCGTAGATGATATCGACACTGAATACGCACGACTACAAGCTGAAGGTGTACCGATCACAACTCCAATCGAGACTGAACCCTGGGGTGAACGATTTTTTCAAGTGACAGACCCCAACGGTGTGGTGATTCAATTGGTTCAATGGATCACTCAACCCGGTAGCGGGGCTGCTTGAACTCATTCATAAAACTAAGCCTATGATCGAAGCCTCTCTTCTAAGACGGAATAGCCGGAACATTCAAGCATCGTACCTCTCGCACGATTGCTGCTGCTGCATAATCGATTACAAAAGTGTTCAACCATAATACTTTTCCAGTCTTTAGGCTGACTAGACAGGATGGGTGAACTGTCTGTGTCTTCATCATGCAGAACCAATGCGCCTAGTTTCGATTGTAGTCATTTTTACACAGCTTCCCCTGGATGTTGAAAACTGACCGCAAGATTTTGATAGGACTGCAGGAATTAGATAGTCAAGCGTAAATGGTTTCTCTCCTCTGGAAGGAGTTGTAAGGATAGGCATCGTATGATTAAACAAGGTTTAGCACTTTTCTCTACATGAATTATTTTGTTTAGGGAAATAGACATTTACGAAACAGATGGAGAAATCAATTGATTACTGTCCATCACTTAAATAATTCGCGTTCCCAGCGCATTCTGTGGCTACTGGAAGAATTGGGTTTAGAGTATGACATCAAGTACTATGAGCGTGATCCCAAAACGCTGTTAGCCCCTGTATCGTTGCGGCAGGTGCATCCTCTAGGCAAATCGCCTGTCATCACTGATGGAACACTAACACTAGCAGAATCCGGAGCCATCATTGAATACCTGGTAGAGCAATACGGCGAAGGGCGATTCGCACCTCCACCCGGTACGCCAGAGCGATCGCGCTATACGTACTGGTTGCATTATGCCGAAGGCTCAGCGATGCCGCCCTTGCTACTCAAGCTGGTCTTCGATCGCATTGAACAACAACCGCTGCCCTTTTTCGTCAAACCGATCGCGCGCCTGATCACCAGCCGGACTAAAAAAGCATTCATCACGCCTCAAATCACCCAGCATTTGAATTATCTCGAATCAGAACTGGAGAAAACCCTCTGGTTTGCTGGAAATGAATTTACGGCTGCTGATATTCAGATGAGCTTTCCAATTGAAGCAGCAGTCGTGCGGGGTGGGTTGAATGCTAGTCGTCCACGATTGATGGAATTTTGCGATCGCATTCATTCTCGCCCAGCATACAAACGAGCCTTAGAGCGTGGTGGAACGTACCAGCTTATGAGTTAACTGGACTGATTCATTGTGGAGGATAGACAACATGGCAGAGCAACACCCTTTGCTTGTGAAAGCCGAACAAATTGCGGCGAACTTGCACAGCTTTTCCCACCCCTGGAATCCAAACTCCGAACTGACAGGAACTCAGTTAGGCAAGACGGTTGGACTTCAGCGCACAGGAGTCAACTTCATCAGAGTTCCTCCGGGTAAAGAATCTTTCATCTATCATTCTCACCATCGGGAAGAAGAATGGATTTACATCTTATCGGGTCGTGGTGTTGCCGAAATTGATGGGACAGAATTGGAAGTTGGTGCTGGAGATTTTATGGGATTTCCCACACCTTCAGTCGCTCATCATCTTAAAAATACTGGGGATGAGGATCTGGTATATCTGGCTGGAGGAGAAAATTTAGATATCGAAATCGCCGAGTTTCCGCGTTTAAAAAAACGAATGATCCGAAGGGAAGGAGCGATCGACATCTATGATTTTGCCGATGCCAAACCCTTTGAACCATTGGATACCTAATTGCTGTTAATTGGAGTTCAGAAATCGATGCAGATTGAACCTTACAACGCTGATCAACTGGATGCAGTTGTTCGTCTGTCACTGCGAACTTGGACTCCGGTTTTTGACTCAATTCAAAATGTGATAGATCCTGATGTTTACCGGGAACTCTATCCCGACGATTGGCAGCTAAGCCAGCCAGCGGCTGTTGAGGCTGTTTGTGCTGCTGAAGATACCCATGTATGGATTGCGCTAGACACTGGCTCAATTACAGGCTTTGTGGCTGTGAAACTCGATACAGAAACTCGCATGGGTGAAATCTATATGGTTGCGGTCGATCCAGATTTTCAAGGTCGCGGTATTGGTAGCGTTCTGACCCAATTCGCGCTTGATTGGATGAACGAAGTCGGGATGTCTGTTGCAATGGTTGAAACGGGCGGCGATCCGGGTCATGCCTCAGCCCGCCATACCTATGAAAAACTAGGCTTCGGACTATTACCGATCGCCCGATATTTCAAGAAGCTATAGGATGTAGAGGGTTGTGACTCAAAGAAGTGTGGGATAAGTTGCAACATCATTCCAAGACCAAGCATTGATAGCAAATCCAGCCCATTCTGCTGCTGTATCCTTTGTCCAACTGTACCCGATATCGCCATTCAAGCCGTTGCCGTAGCAATCAGGAAGAACATTGACGAAGCAAAACTCGATGGTGTGCTGAGCGCTCTATTAACCCCAGCCCATGACTTCTGGTATCTACAAACTACTGATCAAGCAAGTAGATCGGGATGAGTTGAAATTTTTCTGCTTCACCCCTTGACCCTGACGTAACGTGAGGTTCTTACCATAGATTCATCCGCGGATTGAGATGGTCTCCGATCGAAAAGAGGGATGTGCATGGAATCGGTAGCATTAAAAGTGGGCGATCTGGCGAAACAAACAGGGGTTTCGGTACGGACATTGCATTACTACGATGAGATTGGCTTACTCTCCCCCTCTCACCGCACAGAAGCAGGTTATCGACTGTATGGTGAGGATGACATTCTCCGCCTACAGCAGATCGTGTCCCTCAGGCAAATTGGCTTCACGCTGGAGCAAATCCGAGCGTGTTTGGATCAGTGTGAATTTTCACCGCATCGTGTCGTACAGATGCATTTGGCTCAACTGCAAGAGCAAATCGCCTTGCAGCAGCAGCTTTGTGTTCGCTTAGAGGCAATCTCGAAGCGCTTGCAATCGACCGAAGCTATCTCAATCCAGGAATTTATTCAGTTAATTGAGGTCACAACAATGGTTGAAAAATATTACACTCCAGAACAACAAGAGTATTTGAAAGCCAGAGGAGAACTTCTAGGTGAGGAGCGAATTCGGCAAATCGAGCAGGAATGGCAGGAGTTAATTGAGCAAGTTCGCGCAGAAATGGAACATGGAACTGATCCGAGCAGCGAATCAGTGCAAGTTTTAGCACGGCGCTGGCGATCGCTGATTGCAGAATTCACAGGCGGCAATTCTGGGATTGAGCGATCCTTAAATCAGATGTATCAGCAGGAAGGAGTTGAAGTTGCCAGTCGAGGTGCCGTTGATTCAGCCCTTATGGAATACATCGGTAGGGCAAGCACCGCTTTGAACGAATAAAAGTAGCATCGTGAGGGTGATTTGAAACGACGATCGCCCTCATTCCCCACAAGCTAATCAGGAAATCGTTTTATAGCCTTACGGACGTACCTTAGGACATTGCTTGAAAGCATTATCCACACAATCCCGAAAGTTGGCAAACTCATCCCATCGCTGTCGCATCCAATTCTTGAGCACAAACCACCAATGCTCAATCGGGTTCAAGTCCGGAGAATAAGGCGGCAGATACCAAAGCTCACAGCCTGCTGCGGTCACAATCTCCTCAAGGCTCTGGGCGTGATGGAAACTGGCATTGTCCAGCACAACCACATCTCCTGGTTGCAGTTGCGGCACTTAGCACTCCTCTAACCACATCTCAAACAAGCTTCGGTTACAAGACCCCTCAAAGGTCATGGGTGCGAACAAGCATCCTGCCCTCAAGTCGGGCAAGCGGACTGAGCGAGTCAGTTGGGTTGCCCGACTTAAGGGCATAGAAGCGTTCTCCCACTTTGCAGTAACCATAGGGATAATCGAGCCGATTATCGATGCCTGCTTCGTCCACATAGACAAGCTGATGAGGCTCCTTGTGCCTCAATCGCTCCTCAAACTCCTGACGCTTGAGTTCGTCTCGTTCTCGGTAGCCGTACGTCTTTTTTTGCGACTCAACTCCAACTTCCTCAGCGCATCACTGATGTTCTGCTGCGTCACATTGTCTCCCCACAACTTCGCCATTTCGCGTTGAGTCTTGCCTCCATGCTCTCGGGCAAACGCCTCAAAGCGTTTCCAGTCAGTGATCTTATGCCG
>NZ_JACJOD010000081.1 GCF_014695385.1 Trichocoleus sp. FACHB-46
TGCTACTCCAAATCAGTTGAGATGTTGAAGTGTTCACTTCGGTTGCTGCTGCATTATTTGAAGTATCGGACAATTCCTCTCTCAGCTTAAATCATTACCTATTCAGCAACGCCATTTGCTTTTGCCAGTGCCGCTGGATTAGTGCATGGCAGCTTTATTCTAAACGTTGCACCCTTACCAGGGGGGCTAATCGCTGTAATCGTGCCCTGATGAGCTTCGACAATCCGGCGAGCGATCGCCAATCCTAGCCCAGTGCCACTGCCTTGGCGGGACGGATCAGCCGTATAAAACTGCTCAAAAATATGAGGTAACGCAGCTTCACTAATGCCAGGGCCTTGGTCCCGGATCGTAACAATCGCTTCACCGTTCTGCGATCGCCCCACAACAAAGACCTGAGTGTCAGGAATCGAGTGCTTGATGGCGTTATCCAGAATATTCATAAAGGCTTGCAGCAAACGTTCTGGATCTCCTTGGCTCTGCATGTTGGCCACATCCATCTGAATGCCAATGCCTTTAGATTGCATGCGAGATTCTACCGCTCGCACCGCTCGGTTCACCAAATCCCGCAAGTTGACCGGCTGTTGCTCTAGGGGCGCAACTCCTGCTTCTAATCGGCCCAAGTCTAGTAAGTCGTGAATTAAGCGAGCGAGCCGTTTGGTTTCGTCTTCAACCGTTTGGATAAAGCGATCGCGCAACTCGGGTTCTTCACTGGCACCACTCTTTAAGGCTTCCACTGTCACTAAAACATTGCTCACGGGCGTCCGCAGTTCGTGGGAGACACTAGCTAAAAAAGCACGTCGCTCCTTGTCCAGAGAAGCCAAGCGCTTACTCATGCGGTTCAGTTCTGTAGCCAGCTGACCCAGTTCGTCTGCTTGCTGAATGCTGAGTTCCTCGCCTAGATGACCGCTGCCAATCTGTATGGCAAAGTTACGCATGGCCTGGATGGGGCGAGCCATATTCCGAGCCAACCATTCGCTGATCAAGGCGCAAAGAACCACCGTCAAGGCCAGCGTTCCTAGAACAGTCAGAGCAACATTGCGAAATTGCCGTTGAAACTGCTCCAGCGTAATCGACATCCGCAAAACCCCTAAGAATTCCCCGTTGCGGATGATCGGGACAGTAGAGTACAAGCGATCGTCATTCGATAAGACCCCTTTGGCCACTCCCTGAGTTGCACGTTTTTGCAGCGCTGCGGCAATTCCAGGTACTTCTAGCCAGTTCAATACTTGTCGGTCTTGGTCCGGAGCTGAAGTTGCTAAGAGTCGGCCTTGAGGGTTAAAGATTCGTAAGGTGACAGCTTCCGACTGACCGTATCTTTGCACGGTTACAGTAGCTCGGGCCAGATCATCCTCTGCCAAAGCTTCTGCTACACTCTCACTCAAAGCATTCGCCCAGGTATTGATATCTGCCTGACGGCTACGCATGAAGTAACCGTGGAATGACCAGAGAATATAAGCCGCTAAAAACGAAGTCCCTAATGCAGTTAGGGCTAGATAGGTAATAAATAGTTTGCGGTAAATAGAGTTCCAGCGCATCCGAGTAGGCAACCAGTTCAGGACGCGCTTTGAAGGAGACTTTAGGCCTGCATCTAGGTCTTGCTCAGTCCTCACGATTGCGCCGCTTGACCCACAGAGCGTCCCCGAATCACTGCTTTGATCCGAGCTAAGAGTTCTCGTGTATTAAACGGCTTCGTCACATAGTCATCTGCGCCCGCTTCCAAGCCCCAGACTTTGTCAATATCTTGGTCTTTGGCGGTCAACATCACAATTGGGACGTTAGAAAAAGCTCGAATGCGCCAGCATAGTTCCATGCCACTAATGCCAGGCAGCATCAAATCTAGAATAATCACATCTGGAACTTGTTTGTGGAATAACTTCAGAGCGGTTTGCCCATCGCCTGCTGTAGTTACTTGATAACCTTCTCGGATTAAGGCGTAGGAGAGACTAGCTCGTAGAGCCTCTTCATCATCTACTAATAGAACATGCGCCATCTTAAATTTCCCTTCTCTATAACGCCCCTAGCTGAGCCATCGCACAATGGTGATTTTACCTATTTCACCAGACAGATACCCCAAGTTAGAAGCTCAATCTCCTAAACCTGTGATCGCAATGATGCCGAAGAGACTGTAACCACTCTATTAACTGAGCTGACAGTTTCTCGGCAACCGCGTTTATGTTCTAGAGTAACTTTTTGCCAACACCAAATCATTCTTTCCCAAGGCAGATCCCTAATTTAAGCTTTAGTGCCTAATTCTAGGCTAGAGCTCTTGCGTGAATAGGTAGAAGGTGGATAGAAGTAGGTCAAGGAGGAACTAGCCATGACCTATGAACAACTCAAATGTCTCAAACTAAGTACCTTTAAGCGCAGGTGCGGGGTGCATCGAGGGACCTTCGAGCAGAGGTTGCAGTTCTATGCCCGCATCTCAACTGTCGCGGCAAACGGGTGGACAGCCTAAGCTGAAGGTCGAAGAGCAACTGCTACGGGTCCTGGAATATTGGCGAAAATTATGCACATTGGAAGTGGAACTAGGGTGGCAGGTGCCTGCGATTGCCTTGACAGGTTACGCCGGAAAGGAATGGCAGGAGCGATCGCTAGAACTGGGCTTTCAGCAATACCTCACGAAGCCAATCCTGCCGGATGCATTGATAGAAATTGTGATCCAGCTTCTAAGACAGTCTGAGTAGGGGCCGAACGCTTTTAGTTGCAAGCCTCCGCGACCTGGTTGATCAAGGTCAGTCCTTTTTGACTGGCTAGTTGCAGGGCAAATTCATAAGCCATCTGATAGTCCGACTGATTAGAGATAAAACGGCCTGGTCTGTAATCCATTCCATTATCGAGGTACAGCACAACGGCACTTTGCTCAACATAGATGGAGTAAAGGACCACTTGTGTCGTCTTATTGCTCATGGAAGTAGAAAGGCTTGTAGGGAATGGCTGTATTCTCTAAACCGAGAGGTAGAGATGAAAACTACCAACAGAGGTATTAATTTCTTGTACTTATGAAAACATGAGCGATGAATACTGGCTGGGCAGCACACCCTCATCCTAGTGGGGTGTGGTTAAACTCAGCGGAGTGGGTGACTGCTCCGCTGAGTTTAACCATACTCCTTCAAGCTAAGCAATCTGGCGCAGCTCCAAAACCGTCTCACTGAGGTTCTGAGTTTCTGCTTTAGTCTGAGCAATACCACTCGCTGTTTGCAGCGCCCCTTGATCAATCAAATTCATCGCATCGACGACTTGTTGAATCGCGATCGCTTGTTGTTTAGCAGTGAGCGAAATTTGTTGGCTATTGGTCGTGATGTTGTTAATTGCCGTGACAATTCCCTCCACTGTTTTTGTGCCTTCATCAGCCGCCATAACGGTAGAGTTGGTTGACTTTTGGACATCGGAGACAAGTCCGTTAATGCGTTCTGCTGATTTACGGCTTTGATCAGCCAGCTTACGAATCTCAGCAGCTACAACTGCAAACCCTTTGCCATGATCCCCTGCTCTGGCGGCTTCCACTGCTGCATTGAGCGCCAATATATTCGTTTGGTTGGCCAAGTCTCGTACTAGATCAGAGATGCTACCAATCTGACTCGTCTGTTCGCTTAAGCGCGAAATCTCTTCAGCCATCTGCTGCACACTCTCTTTCAAGCTCAGGCCAAGACCAGTCGTTGAGACATGGCTACTATGACCATCCACCAACTTCAACACCTGTTGCGCACCTGCGGCGGCTAGCTCAGCTTGGCTCGCTGATTGCCTGGCGGCAGCTCCTAGCTCGTTCATGGTTGTAGTTGTTTGGTTGACTGATGCGGCTTGTTGCGTTGCGGTCCGTTCCTGCTGCGCTACGGTCACGGCAATCTCTGTAGAAGAGCTAACAATTCGCTGCACAACTCCAGTAATCTTTTCACCTAATGGCTTGGCAATGGTCTGGCTGAAATAGATGCCAAAAATAACAGCTAGCGTTGGGCCGACAATAATTCCAGCTAATACAGAAAAAGTCGCTTGGTTCACAGCCTGGTTTGCGTTCTTGATTGACTCTTCAGCGATCCTTTCATTGACGTCAATGACTTTTAGAACCGAATCAGTCGCCGCTTCAAACAAAGGCTCTTCTCTGTTGGCTCCGTGAATATCCATTTCTTGGCGGAGATCCAAAGCTTTGTTTAGGGCTGCGATTTTATCCGGAGTCTGCTTGTTTTGTGTGAGTAACTCAGCTTGCTGCTCCCAAGGATTTGAGAGGTTGAGCTGACGGAACTCTCTTTCCATTCTCAGTAGCTCTTGGTGAGCCTGCTTCCAACTATCCCAATCCTGCAGAAATTGTTTGTATAATCTATCCTCATCCGCTCCTCGAGGTGTTTCCTCGTACTGCTGAAATCCTGCTTCAATTTGCTTCCAAGCCTTATCAACTCGCTCTAGTGCAGCCTGCCGCTCATCATCAGTAATGTTAGGGTCAAATAAAAGCCGCTCAGATGATTCGATTTGGGTTTGCCCTTCGTTAATTTTCCATAGACCCGCCACGCTAGGTAAGCTGTTATTGCCTAATGTATCTATAGATTGACTAAGCCGATTACTACCATTCCAGCCAATCGTTGCGACTCCTAAAACCAGTACCCCCATGAATATGAACGAGGAAGTTAGCCGACTCTGTAATGTCATTTTTTGAAACATACTTTAAAGCTTTCTCTAAGAGGTGTATAGATTGCATTTGGTTCGTAATTCAAGACTGTCAATTTTTTGGATGCAACCACATGAGATGTCAGATTTCCCAAGCTAGGCTAATTCCTATCATGGCTTTTAACCTTGCTTATTAGGCATCAGTGCATCCAAAAAAATCAACCCTGGTTGTAGTTCCGTGTAGTCTACCAACCCCGCCAGCCCATCACTCGCTTTCGCGACTCGGTATTCTTCTTTTTGCAAATACAGTTGCAATTGCAGGCCAGTTAGAAGATCATTATTCACAATCAGAATTAAGGAAGATTCCTTTGTTCCTGGAGTCATGGAAATTGTTACTTCTTCTAACATTTAATACATCGAGTATTCTGCGGATTTTACTTAGGAGGAACTAGTTTCATTGAAGAACTAAACTGTCTTAAAATTAGAACGAAAAAATGAAGAATTTTTGAAGGTGTTAAAGACGTTACAAACATACATAGTTACCCATAGCGCGGCCAGGAGCGATCGCCTTCTTAAAGAGGAAGCTCAAGAGTAAAACAAGTTTGTCTAGCGGCACTCATGACTTGGATGGAACCACCTAAGTGATTCACCAACTTATTCACCAACGCTAAACCTAGTCCTGTGCCTCCCTGTTTCCAAGGATCTCCATTGGGAATGCGGTAGAACTTGTCAAAGATGCGGGGTAGCTCTTCAGGTGATATTTCCACACCAGTGTTAGTGACGCTTAAATACAGCTTGTTTGTTTGCCGATGAGCAGCAACCGTAATTGATTTTTCTGGCGGTGTGTACTTGCAGGCATTATGAAGTAGCTCGGTCAGTATGCGTTTGAGGCCAATTGCATCTGTGACTAAATCTGGCAATTCAGGTTCAAGGTCAAGAATTAGGGTCTGCTGCCGATCATTGATGCGTTCTTCAAAGGAAGCAACAAGACCCAAAACCCATTCTGGTAGCTGAATTACATCTGTTTGCTGAGGTTGATATTCTGCTTCCAGCCGTTGCAAGTCCAGTAAATCATTAACCAGGGAGATCTCTCTTTCACATTCATCACGGAGTATTTGCAGATAAGTCGCACTTTTACTACAACTAGAATTTCGATTGACTTGTCCTCCACATAACATCTGGCTTTGAGTAACGTTGCGCTCTAACATTTGAATCGCTAAACGCATGTTAGAGATGGGAGAACGAAGTTCATGAGAGACCGTACTCAAAAAATCATCTTTTAACTGATTCAGTCTTTCTAGCTCAGTAACTGTAGCTTGAGCCGCTTGATACAGACGAGCTTGACGTAGGGCGATCGCACACTGATTGGCTACTTGCTCCACTAAGCGAACTTCCGATGCACTCAAAACCTTGTGCTGAGAGTTAATCAAACACAGGTTACCAATGGCTTCAGCACCATTCATCATCGGGCAAGCAAATATGGCCGTCTGTGTGTTTGGTAGGTGAGCACTAGGGGCACAGAACTGAAAGCACTGACCCTGTTGCAACTGTTGGTAAATCTCTGGGTAGTACTCCATTGAAATTACTTGTCCACGGCAACCTGCAAGGAAACGAGTAAACTCATAACGGATGTGGGAGGTGTTGTGGCTATAGTCATATAAAGCAGCATTACAACACCCAACATCCAAAGCTATCGCTAATTCTTCTACAGCGGTTTGGAGAATTTGGTCTTCATCTAAGCTATCGCGGACTTTATCTGTAATCCGTTTCAACGTGGCTTCAAATCTCAAAGCTTGCTGGAGTTCTACAATATGGTCTTGCACTTGGTACGTTAGCTCTGTGTTGAGCTGCTGCACTTGCTGATATAGCTCCGATTGCTTGATGGCGATCGCCAGTTGAATCGCTAATCGCTCAGCTAACTCCACCTCCCACATCCGCCAATAGCGAGTCGCTTGGCAATGGTGAGCAATGAGCAAGCCCCACAAATGCTCTCCTTGCAAAATCGGCACGACCATATTGGCCTTGACCTGAAACTGAGTCAAAAAATCAACGTGGCAGGGAGTTAAATTGGCATTGTGAATGTCTTCAATGATCCGAATGCGGCCTAAACGATAGAGATCTGTATATTTATCATTAAAACAAGAATCTCGAATGCATTGGCCTAAAACAGAGGCCCACGGGGGAGCAACGGATTCTACACTCACAGTCCCACACCCTTCTGAGTTAAAGCGATAGATCATCACTCGATCGGTCTGGAGAAACTGTCGGATCTCTGCCACGGCTACATTCAGAATTTCTGCCAAATCAAGAGATTGATGAATGCGTTGAGCGATCGATCCGATCACCCGCTCTCGTTTCATTTGGCTTTGCAATTCTAAAGTGTCTCGCTGTGCCTGCAATAGGCGCTCAACTCGCTGACGCAACAAGGTCCAGTGAATCGGTTTAGTAACGTAATCTAAGGCTCCGGCAGCAAAAGCTTGGTTGACCGATTCTGGATCATCAAGGCTCGTAATCATCATGATGGAGGTGTGAGAGCTACCCGGTAAATCTTTGAGTTGCCGACAGCAGGCGAAGCCATCCATCCCTGGCATTACAGCATCTAAGAGCACTAAATCCGGTTGAAATCGCTCATAAGCTGCTAATCCCTCTTCTCCATCACAAGCTTCCATGACCTGGTAGCCCTCCGCCCGCATCGTTTGGCAAAGCAGCCTCCGCATGATTGGATTATCTTCTACGATCAAAATGCGCGCATGCTCTTGATGAAAGTAAGGTTCCAAGCTGTTTCCTAATATTTGCATGGCTTTTATAGATGGATTTTGGGACAGCATTAAGTTGCTCATTAGATAGATCCGGAAATAGGATTTTCAGCTCAAGGATGCCTAGGACTGAGATGCAATTCCTAAGTTTGAATAGCTTTTTTGTATTTTTTAGCTTTAGCGGACTTAACCTGATACTTAAAGTTTGGCCAATACAGCTGTCTCTTGGCCCACCGTTAGCCCAAGGCCCAATCCTTTCAGGCTCAAATCATTTCTTTCGCACTTCCAATCAGACATTTCTTGCCAGCAATAACAACAAAACCAAAAGTTTTGGTTGGCTCGAATGTGTCGTAGCAATTGATAGGAATAGCGAGGACAGCTGGTCATATCAGTTTCAAAATCTTATAGAGTAGTCAAAGATTGTATTAGTTGATTTCGCTGAAAATTGGAAATCCTCTAACCTGTTTTTAGACTATCAAAAGGTTTTGAAGAAGTTTTGAAGAAACCAAAAATGTTGTAATAGTGAATAATTAGGTGATTCTGTTTGAACTATTTTGTACGAGTCCAATCAAGTACCCGCACCCAACTGTTATTAATCCGGGTGGCCACTAGGAATTGAGAGAAGTAGCTGTGGCACTACCAGTTTTTATGGTCCCAAGTTTCAAGCTAGAGCTTGAGCAACTTGATAGACTAATGAGATGGGGTCAAAAGGTTTAGCAATCGTTCTTACGACTCCGTAGGCGGAGTAATTGTAATTTTGTAGTAGGTCGGTTCGAGCAGTGAGCACCACTACAGGAATTGACTGGGTTTTAGGGTTTGCTTTGAGGTGGCGGAGGAAGGCCAGTCCATCCATGCCTGGCATCATCATGTCTAGAATGATCGCATCCGGTGGCTCGGCGCTCGCTTTTGCTAGTCCTTCGGGGCCAGAGTTGGCAGTAACCACTTCCCAACCTGCTAATTCTTCAAAACAGCTTTGCACAACCATTTGCACAGGTTCGTCATCATCAATGACAAGAATGCGTTTAGTGGGTATCACGACCATTTGAGAGTTTCTGTACGGCACACTGGCTCACCTCGGCTTGAAGTGTTGTTAATGTCAGCAGTTAGCGAGTGAATACTACCCAATAACTAAAACGCTGACTTTGGCTCTTGAGAGCTGATGCCCCAAGCAAAGTCAACGTCAGTCTTTAGGTTATGAAAAAGATTTGAAGATTTTTTGAAGGTGCAGCAAATTCAAGCTACCAGCCAAAAACTTCTGCAACCTGCTCTACCAGCGTTAGGGGATCGAAGGGCTTGAGAATCAGCCCAGCAATTCCTAGCTGAGCGAACTGCTCTTTGTCTTCCGGCTGAACTCTGGCTGTCAGCAGGGTAACTGGAATCTTTTGCGTCGTAAGATTTTCCTGTAGCTTTTGCAGCGTTTCAAAACCGTTCATTTCTGGCATGGAAACGTCTAGCAGGATGCCATCCAATGGTTCAGAGGCTGCAATTAACAGACCTTGACTCCCTGAGCCTGCCACTAGAACCTCCCAGCCTCCCAAATCTTCTAGACACGCTTGGATAATTTCTTGGATTGCTTCTTCGTCATCAATCACTAAAACACGGCGTGTTGTCATAGGAGTCTTTTACAACCTTCAAAAAAACACCCAGCCTATTTGTCCTCTATTGTGGGGTAGTAGGCAAGGTCAAGTAAAACGTACTGCCTTGGCCTAAGACACTTTCTGCCCAAATGCGACCGTTGTGCTGCTCAATAATGCCACGACAAATGGCGAGTCCTAGACCTGTGCCTCCCTTTTGGCGAGAGTCAGAAGCATCCACTTGTTGAAATCGCTCAAAGACGGCCTCTATCTTATCGGCAGGAATTCCTCGGCCTTGGTCTTGAACTTTAAATAAAACTAGCGACTGAGGAACGGAGCCCTGAGGGTACCCTGTAATCGCCTCGCTACGAGTTAGCTCTGCACTGACCACAATCGTTGTATGGGGTGGGGAGAACTTAATCGCGTTGCTCAGTAGGTTGGTTAAGGTTTGAATAATGGAGTCCGAATCTGCCCAGACTGGCAAGAGGGGAGCGTTAACGGACAAAGCAATCTGGTTTTGTTCAGCATTGGTACGCATAGTCTCTACAGACTCTTGGATCAGAGCCGCTGCGTCACAAATTTTCCTCGTCAGTGTGACTTTGCCAGATTCCAAGCGTCCTAAATCTAAAATGTCGTTCACTAACCGAACCAGGCGATCGCTCTGCTCAGCAGCCACTTGCAACATGCGCTGACCTTTTTCCGGCTTTTTATCGTAGACTCCTGCCGCGAGTAGCCCTAATGCTCCACGAATGGCGGTTAAGGGGGTGCGGAGTTCGTGGCTGACAATTGAAATGAATTCTACTTTCATCCGCTCGACTTCTTGGCGCTTGGTGATGTCTTCCCCAATACTCATGGTGCCAATGATCCTGCCATCAGCATCTCGTAAGATGGTGTTGCTCCAAGAGATCATCCGCTCCTCACCGGATTTCAGCACAATTGGATTGTGGTAATGGGGATGAAAGTCTTGTTCTAGCACTTTGTGGAAGGCAACATTCACGGGTTGAATTTGGCTCGCTGGTAGAAAGTTGGTGAACCAGTGCTGACCCATGACTTCAGATGCGTCATACCCTGTCAGGCTTAAGAAGAACGGATTCACATAAGACACATTGCCAAGGCGGTCTAACCCAACAACCACTAACTGCACATCGTCTAGCAGCGATTGCCACCGTTGATTAGATTCCTCAAGAATGGCTTCGGCTTCCTTGCGATCGCTGATGTCTCGCCCTTCTACAATCAGCAAGGTCACCTGTCCCGCTTCATCTAAAATGGGTTTAACAGAGAAGTCAAACGTAGCAGAGATCCCTCCTGCTCCGGGTACAGTCACCTCAGAACGGTAAAAGTTACCCGCGGCGGCTTGAGCGATCGCGGTCCGAGCAATAGCTTGGGTTTCAGCGGAAGCGGCTAAAGAGGGAAACTCCCAAAGCGGACGTCGAACCACTGCTTCTCGCTGAGTTTGAACAAAATCGAGCGGTGACTGATTGATTTCCAGAAAGATGCCATCTGGTGTCAGCAACCCAATGAACTGAAACGTTTGTTCAAAGATGGCGCGGAACTTCTGCTCGCTTTTCTGCAACGCCACTTCAGCCCGTTTGCGATCGCTGATTTCAATCAAAATCACTCCAACTCCAACGGTTTGAGTGCTACCGTTACTACCTAAAATGGGAAAGTAGGAGGCTAACCAATACCGCATGGCTTCAGGCTGGCTTGGCACTGCCGCATCAATTTCTAAGTTGAGAATGGGCTGTCCTGTGGCTAAAACCTGTTGTATCAGCGGGTTGACGATAGGGGCCAGTTCTGGCAGCAGTTCTGAGGTCGTCTTACCCAAATGAGCTTCGACCGAATATCCGTTAATGTCCGCCAGCGCTTGGTTGATTTGGACAAATCGCAACTCTCGATCATGAATACACAACCCGATCGCAGCGGAAGAGGCCGCATTGAAGAAACTATTGAGCAGCTCATTACTTCTTCGAAGTTCAGCCGTTCGTTCAACAACTCGTTGCTCTAGTTCTGCATTTAGTTGTTTAACTTCTGCTTCTACCCGCTTGCGTTCGGTAACATCACGAGTTACAGCCAGAACATATGTAAAAGGCTCATTTTGTTCATTGTGAGTTTGTAAAGGAACTGCATGAGACTCTAGCCAACGACGAGTCCCTTTTAGCCCCGTAATCTCAAACTCTAAGATCCCCGATTCACCTTGAGCCACCCATTGTGTAAATTCCAGAAACTCTTGCTGATGGGACGGATTTACCATCGAGCAGACACACTGCCCTTGAACCTGCTCCAGCCTCTCTGCTTCTAGCATGAACAGCCCAGCCGCATTCATATTCAGCAAGATGCCATCAGCTGTAATCACCTTGACGCATTCTGGCTCTGCGTCGAAAATGGCTCGCAGTTGCTGCTCGCTTCGCTCCAGAGCCGTTTCAGATTTTTTGCGATCGTCGATGTTCATCACCGTTCCCGACATTCGCACAGGCTGAGCCATCTCGTCGTAAACGATTTGGGCACGTCCTTCCATCCAATGAACTGCACCATCTGGCCAAACAATGCGAAATTCATGCTGATAAGGAGTGCGATTCTGAATCGCTCGATTCACAGCCTGTTTGAGCTTTTCTCGATCCTCTGGGTAAATACAAGCCTCAAAGGTCTCGTACTTACCATTAAAGGTTCCCGGTGCGAAACCAAATAACTGTTCATGGCCGACGGACCAGCTGAGATCCCCAGTCCGGAGATTCCAGTCCCACATGCTCATATAGGCAGCGGCTAAGGCAACTCGCAGTTGCTCTGCGCTTTCTGCGGCTAAGCGTTGATTGAGCTGTTCAATCTTTCGTTTACTCGCTCGTAAATCATCACTTAGGAAGTTGATAATGAAGGCAACCAGAGAAAGAATGACTAAGTGAAACGCATCGCTGACAGTAACGGGGAAGAATGCGTATCGAGGCGGAATAAAAAAGTAGTTGATGACCAGAGTTGAGAGGACAATGGTCACTATCCCTGGTTTGAGTCCTCCCCGCCAAGTTGTCACGGCCACTGCAACAAAGAAAAAAGCGTTAGTCGTACGATTCAGGAAAGGCTCTAGGAGTAGGGTAAGCAGGAGAGCCATCAAAGTAGAGGCGATCGCCACTCCGTAGGGTTGACACCGCCGCCATAGTTTAGAGAGCCTCATACCTCTCGCGTCTCCGTAGTTTGGAACCCACCGCGCTTCAGTCGGTGAATAATTCGCGTCACCAGTTCGGCATCGGCGATCGCCTTGCTCATGTAGTCATCTGCGCCCACGACAAAGGCTTGCTCAATCTTCTCCACTGCGGTGTGTGCCGACAGAAACACAATCGGTAGATGTCGCCATTTGGGATCACTTCGCACCGTTTGACACAGCTCTAAGCCACTAAAACCAGACAGCTCTAAGTCAATCACCAGTAAATTAGGGGCTGTATTTGTTAAAACTGTCCAAAACTGCTTTGAGTCGCGTAACCCTGTAACTTCCACACCAAGAGGTTGTAGCAATTCTGACATCCTGGCAAACACCGTACCATCATTATCCATGATCAAAATTTGGTTATGATGCTGAATCTGGCTTTGGTGTAATACATCCGTGACAGCTTTCAAAATCTCATAGGTTGGCAGAGGCTTTTGTAAGAATACACACCCACCTAGACGCGCCACTTCTAATCTGTCCGTTAGATTCCCTTGTCCTGTAAAGGCTAGGACTGGAATCTGGGGTTGGCGTTGCATCAACTCTTTCAGCAGCACTAATCCAGTCTCGGCTCCTGGAAAATTGAGATCGAGCAGCACCACATTCGGTGGAGACTGAGCGATCGCTTTACGAGCCACGACCAAATCTGTCGCCACTTCAACTCGCAGCCCCCAAGCGATCGCCTCAATTCGGATGCGATCGGCCAAGAGCAAGTCATCATCCACAATTAGAACCAACGGAGCATAGTTTGATGCAGCCGATTCCCCCTCTGTGTCAGGCGTTTTTTGTAGCTCCTGTCCCAAGAGTTCTACTAACACAATAATTTTTTCAATATCAGCAGTTGCTAAAGTGACCGAGGTTTGGAATAGATCTTCCAATTCCCTCGCTAGCTGAGAGCCTTGCATCAACCCAAAAATGCCAAGCGATCCCGCCAACTTATGCGCTTCTTGCTGGGCTTGCTGCTGTAGCTCTAATGAAAAGCTATTTGTTTTCAACGCTAAAGCCACTCGCTCCAAAGTAGAGAATTGCTCAATAAACTTACCCTTAAACTTTTGCCAAATCTTCGATGTTTTTGCCTTTATCTTTTGCTCCTCTACTCCCTTCGGGGTGGGAATGGCGGGCAATTTCGATTCCGAGGATTGCGTTTCAGAGGGTGGTCTCAGTCGATAGCCGAGGCCATGAACCGTTTCAACGGGATCAGCTGCACCCGCAGCCTTCAATTTTTGCCGCAAGCATTTGATGTGTGTACTCACCGTTTCTTCGCCTGGAGCTTCTGAAAAGTCCCATAGGCGATCGAGAATGGCTTTGCGACTGAAAATTCGTTTAGGGTTGAGCAAGAAAAGCTCTAATAAGCAATATTCTTTGGGAGTGAGGCGCAAAGGGCGATCGTTGCAAATAATTTCACTATTAACTGGATCAAAATATAAGTTTTCCCAAGTGATCACAGAGGATGGAATTGGCTTTCCACGCCGTAAAAGTGCTCGAATGCGTGCCATCAACTCATCCAGGTTAAAAGGTTTCACCACATAATCATCGGCCCCTGCATCTAGGCCCATGACTCGGTCTGTGGCGCTGTCTTTTGCCGTTAGCAGCAGGATAGGAGCTTGATATCCTTGACTCCGTAATTGCTTACAAACATGGATGCCGTCCAATTTAGGAATCACCACATCCAAAAGAATCAGGTCGTACTCAAACGCTTCTGCCAACTCTAGCCCTGTTTGCCCATCTACGGCTTGATTAACTGTGTAGTGATGTGCAGTAAGAGTCTCAGCAAGAGTGGAACTGATGATTGGATCATCTTCAATTAGCAAAATTCTCACAGCACACCTTCTTCCCTAAAAAACAGCATCAACTTCAAGCTCAAATGAAGTTACCTAATTGATAGAATTTTTATAAATTTTCGGTACCTTAAATCATAGTCTCCATGCTTTAAGTCCTTCAATTCCGATAGCTATTTTGGTCTGAGATATCAAACTATATGAAATATGGTGTTAATCCCCACTTTTGATCTTTGTTAAGGTTTTTACATTCAGCCATCTCAGAGAAAACAGTAGACATCCTGCATGAATAGGAAAGCAGTGTGACAGTTGACGATTGTCGGGAGGAAAAGCAGGCTAAATTCTAGATAGAAATGAATTCCAGAAAGAGCGATGCGATACCAAGAGTTAGAGCATCTGGCAAATCCTGAATTCAAGCGCTGGTGCGGTGTGAGCCGTGGTGCTTTCTATGAGATGGTCCAAGTGGTACGTCCCTACCTAGAGCGCCAAGGCCGCCGAGGGGGACAAGCGAAGCTGAGTGGCGAAGACCAAGTATTAGTGGCCTTAGCCTACTGGCGAGAGTATCGCGGCCAATTCCACATCGGGGTGAGTTGGAGGTTGCACGAAACCACAGTCGGGCGGATTGTGAGAAAAGTGGAAGACCTGCTGATCAAGAGTGGCAAGTTTTGCCTGCTAAGTCAGCGTCAGTTGTATCAACTGAATAAGCAATTCTAACTATGGTTTTCAAGTTGAGATAAAAATTAATGAATTTGAATCTTCCTGATTGACAATAAAGATTGATTATGCATAATTTGCCGGGAACCTTAAAGGAGAATCAAGTTGATTAACGCCATTTAACCAGATATTTATACTCATTCTGAGCAGGAGTAATTCCATGCAGCGGCTTCTTTCCCAGTGGTTCGATCGCCCTCTCAGACGCATTTTGAGCTTCTTTTTAATGTTTTGTATTGGTGCGATCGGCGTCAGTTGCACTGCAACTTCTCCCAACACAAGTTCTCAAGCCAGCCCAACCTCGTCTCCTCTGGCTAGGTCTGAGACATCGAATACTGAGACGTTGGATGTTGCCGTCATTCCCTGGCAAAGCCCTGAAGAGCAAGAGGCAAAATTGCAGCCGCTAGCAGATTATCTGGAGCAAAAAATGAACCGCTCCGTTAATTTTCAGGTTGCTAAAGACTATGCTACAGCCGTGGATTTGTTGGTTGAGGACAAGGTAGAAATGGCGTATCTAGCTGCCTTGACCTACATCAAGTCCCACGAGCGCAATGCCAGTATTGAACCGTTAGTCTTACCCATTGACGAAACGACGGGTCGCCCTTGGTATACCAGCGTCATTGTGGCAGGTGCCAACAAGAAAATTGAGTCGTTACAGGATTTGAAAGGCAAGCGATTTGCTTTTGTTAGCCCCTCTTCTACGTCTGGTTTTTTGATGCCGTTGAACGCAATGCGAGCAGAGGGCATTGATCCCACGCGAGACTTTGCCAGTATTCGCTATCCCGGCAGTCATGACAAGGCGGAAATCGCATTGGCGAAGGGAGAATTTGATGCGATTGCCGACGATAAGGCGTCTTTTTTACGAGCGCAAGTGGCTGGCACACTTCCGGCTGCAAACTACAAAATTATCTGGGAATCGGAGCCAATTCCTACGCCCCCCATTGTGATTAATACCAGCAAATTTACAGCAGGAGAAATCGCACAACTCCAGCAAGCCTTGATTGATGCGCCGGTGGGCGTGGTGGATGTAAGTGGCGCAAAATCAGCCGGATATACCCTGGCAAAGGATGCTGATTTTGACCCCATTCGTGAGATTTATAAGCGTTTGAAGTCCATCACGATTGCGGAAAAATGAAGATTCTCACCCGCTTTATTGGTTCTACCACGATCGCCATTGGATTAGTCATTGCTGTGGTGGGTGGCAGTACGCTTCTAATTCAGAAGACTGAAAATGCGGTCGAGAAAAGCCGCGATCGCACGAACCAGGCGGTTCGCAAAACCCAAGACTTACGCCTTGATCTGGAAGAACAAACCTCAGCTCTCAAAGACTATCTCTTGCTCAATCAAGGTCGTGCCGATTTGGACGCTTACGAGCAAGCCAAGGTGAAATTTTTGGCAGACTTGGAAACCCTGGAAACCCTGATACCGGAGGCAAGGCAAACCGATGTTGTGCGTCGTCGCCATCAGTTTTTAGTCCGGTTGGTTGATGAATTAGCTAGTCAAACTGCGTCTTCCGCTCGCCAGGCTCAGCAAGATGTCAAAGCGATCAATTCATTTCAGGACGACATCCAACTATTTCTCAATGTTCTGACGGACGAAGTTCGCCAGCAAGATGCTATCACTCAGCAGGCGGCAGAGCAGTTCAAACAAACGGCAAGTCTAGCAACCTATGGATTGATTGGCGTGGTATTGCTAATTTTTATTGCTCAGTTCGCCCTCACGCTCTTGCCAGTGATCCGTTCTATTGAAGGCTTACAACTGGGTGCTGCCAAACTAGGAACAGGTAACTGGAACTACCGCCTCGACATCCACACAGGTGATGAAATTGAACAACTGGCAAAGGAATTCAACCAGATGGCCACCCAACTGGCAGAATCTTATGCCTCACTAGAACAGAAGCGTGAAGTTGCGGATGCTGCAAATCGCGCCAAAAGCGAATTCTTGGCAAACATGAGCCACGAACTCCGCACCCCCCTCAACGGCATCCTGGGTTACGCTCAAATTCTCACGCGCTCACAAGCCTGGGGCGAAAAAGAACGCAAAGGCATCGATATCATCTACCAGTGCGGTTCTCACCTATTAACCTTGATTAATGACGTTTTGGATATCTCCAAAATTGAAGCCCGTCGGTTGGAATTAGACCCTCACACGGTTCATTTGCCTGCATTGTTACAGGGAATTGCTGAGATTGTGAGTATCCGCGCCCAGCAAAAAGGGATTGAATTTGTCTATCTATCCGATGCCAACCTGCCAGAAGGTATTGAGGTTGATGAGAAGCGGTTAAGACAAGTTTTGATCAATTTGTTAGGCAATGCCGTCAAGTTTACCGATCGAGGCAAGGTGATATTTAAGGCAAAAGTCATTGATGATTCGTCATTGGTTAATGGTCATTGGTCATCGGTGATAGATCAAGAACTAGAACAACCAACTAATAACCAAGGACTAATGATTAATGATAAAAAACAAAAGACAATAAAACTCCGATTTGAAGTGCAGGACACCGGAATTGGCATCAGTTCAGACGCGGTAGAAAAAATTTTTCAGCCGTTTGAACAGGTCAGCAGCCAAAAACGAAACTCAGAAGGTACTGGGTTAGGACTCACCATCAGCCAGACCATTACCCAACTCATGGGTAGCCAGATTCAGGTGCAAAGTCAAATCGGCGTAGGTAGTACCTTTTTCTTTGATGTAGAAGTACCGACCGCCACCGGATGGCAAAACACTGCTACCAATGTGTCTGGTGAGCAGATGATGGGCTATTACGGCGAACAACAAACTGTCCTGATTGTTGATGATAAATGGGAAAACCGTTCCGTGATTGTCAACTTGTTAGAACCCCTCGGCTTTGTCGTTGTTGAAGCGGAAAATGGTCAGTGTGGACTCGAAAAAGCCCTGCAAGTCAAGCCAAATTTGATCATCACTGATATTTTGATGCCAGTCATGGACGGCTATCAGTTTCTTCAAGAAATTCGACAATCTGACAGTCTCAAAACCTTGCCGGTGATTGTTTCCTCTGCTTCGGTTTCTAGTATGGATCAGCAGCAAAGCCTGGATGCAGGTGGCAATGATTTTCTGGTCAAGCCGGTACAGGCAGATGACCTATTCCAGATGCTTCGCAAACATTTGCACTTGACTTGGATTTATCAGTCTATAGATTCAGGCTCTGAACCTGTAACATCAACGTCTGAGTTACCCAGTAATCCTCCATCCACATCGTTTGTCGTTCCTCCCTCACAAGACCTGGAACAGTTGCTTCAGTTAGCCCAACAGGGGCGACTGAAAAAAATGGTAGAGGTTGCTAAAGCGTTGGAACAGCAAAACCCTCAATATACGCCGCTGATGCAGCATTTGCTTGAGCTAAGCAAGGGATTTCAGGTCGCAAAATTGGAAGTGGTGATTCAGCAATTGCTCGATGAAACAACCTACTCTCAGAGAGGCTAGTCATGAAAGATGCTCCGTTAATTTTGGTAGTTGATGACACACCAACCAATTTAGAGGTAGTTACAGAAGCATTGGGAGATGCCGGGTTTGAGGTGGCAATCGCCACTGATGGAGAACGTGCCATTAAACAAGCAACCATCAGCCAACCCGATTTAATTTTGCTGGATGTCATGATGCCGGGAATCGATGGCTTTGAAACTTGCCATCGCCTCAAGGCTACACCCACCACCAGGGAGATTCCGATCATTTTTATGACTGCCCTATCTGATACAACCGATAAGGTCAGAGGCTTTAATCTGGGTGCGGTAGATTACGTGACCAAACCTTTTCAGGAAGCAGAACTGCTGGCTCGTGTCACCACTCAATTAAAATTACGCAATTTGCAGCAATCTCTGGAACAACAGGTTGAGCAACGCACCGCCGAGCTCAGAGCGGCTCTGCAACAAGTGCAACAGTCTCAGGTGCAGCTAGTGCAGTCTGAGAAAATGGCTCTGTTAGGGCAACTGGTGGCGGGAGTTGCTCATGAAATCAACAATCCAATCAACTTTATTCATGGCAATCTCTCTCACGTTCAAGAGTACACCGAGGATGTATTGTCGTTTGTACAGTTGTATCAGCAGCACAGCGCCAACTCTGCACCCGAATTGCAAGCGGCTGCTGAAAATCTCGATTTAGAGTTTATTCAGCACGATCTGCCGAAAACGCTCGCCTCCATGAAGATAGGCACCCAGCGCATCTTCGAAATTGTGCGCTCGCTCCGCACTTTCTCTCGAGTTGACGAATCAGAATGCAAAGCCGTAAATATTCACGAAGGCATTGATAGCACGTTATTGATCCTGCAACATCGCCTTAAAAATAAACCTGAACATCCAGAAATTCAGGTGATTCGAGATTATGGTCAATTACCACCTGTAGCATGCTATGCCGGATCACTGAACCAGGCATTTATGAATATCTTGGCGAATGCAATTGATGCCTTAGAAGAACTCGATGCAAAACGAACTTATCAAGAAGACCAAAACAAACCGAGCCAAATTACGATTCGCACTTCTGTGATTAATCATCAGTCGGTGGAAATTGCGATCGCCGATAATGGTTCTGGTATTCCCAAAGAGATTCAACAACGCATTTTCGATCCGTTCTTCACCACAAAACCCGCTGGAAAAGGAACCGGCATGGGAATGTCCATCAGTCACCAAATCATCACTGAGAAGCATAGGGGCAAGCTGCTCTGTAGCTCTACATCTGGTAAAGGAGCAGAGTTTATTATTCAGATTCCAATTCAACAGCAAATCTGTGCCGCAAGCTAATAAGGCTGTTGCAACGGATAGAGCCAGTCTACTCGTACGTTGCCAAGTTAGCTTGCTACTGCTGAACAGCAACGTTAATCGCTAGCAACAATGCCGAAGTGACTCATTATATGTCGTCCGATTTTGGCTATTTTCAACGTGCTTAGCGTAGGCAAAATCAAGAATTTTTATTCGTTGTATGGATTGTCCATAAATACTGGCGATTAAGGGAAGGAAAGGGATGGCTGTTTGCCCCTCCGGGCAACAAAGCAACACCGCTTCGCAAGCATGAATCTACGCCGATTCGTTGCCACATTAAGGTTCAGAACCACCGAAGCCCTTATGACTGTGATTGCTTAGCTTTGCACAAAATGAGTTAATTCGGCATTATTTGAGTTGCGATCGCCTGAGTTTTTAATGGTTTGAGGCGTACTACAAAAAATACGCCATTACTTATTTTCGACAATGCTTCTCAAAAGCTCATAGCATCCCCTCGCAAACCTGAAAATCAAGTGGGGCGATCGCTAATTTCCAACACAATGCAAAAGAGTTTCTGTTCAGTCAGTCGCCACTGACGTTGTCGGAGCTATAGCTGAAGGCTGCACGGTAGAGAAATAGCAAGGCACTGAGTGCCTGATTCTGAGTCGAAGCAGCAACGTGTTCCTGCATTGCCAAGTAGCTAAGAAACTGCTCGATTTCCGTTGCTCCCATTTCGCTGGAGTCACGTTTGTTGTAGAAGAGGATGAAGCGGCGAATCCAAGCCACGTAGCTCTTCTCAGTGCGGTATGAGTAGTGCTTCATACGAATGACATCGCGGACTTGATCCAGCAATTTTCGAGGTCGTGATTCCATAAGAGCACCCTAAATTCTGTCTAATTCCGTTTCTGGGATCTTAGGCAGAATAGAAGGTGAAAACAGAGCGAAGAAACGCTGAAGAACTCGGGCTAATTCCGAAATCAGGGGTATTATACGGAAAACCTTTCGGGCTAATGTCCGATTTGGGAGATTAGACAGAATTAATTCTGTCTAATTAATAGTTAGGCACCGTATGCGGATCCGCGAGTACGAATCGTCCGACTGGCCACATCTATGTGTGATCCATGATGAAGCGCGCAAGCAAGAACTCGAGGCGAGCGGGTTGATGGACGCGTTTCTGACGCTTGAGGAGACTGCAGAGGGTGAGGGCCTGTTCGATGGTAAGGTGCTGGTCGCGGATGACGACGGCATTCCGTTGGGCTTCATCGCAATCGCTGAAGGCGAAATCACCTGGCTCTACGTCAGCCCGCGGCATCAGCGCCGCGGAGTCGGGAGGCGGCTGGTGCGTGAGGCAATTTCTTGTGAATCCGGTCCGGTTTCGCTCGACGTTCTCGAAGGCAATGAAGCCGCTCTACAGTTGTACCTTAGCGAAGGGTTCGAAGTGGTGAAGCGGGTTTCTGGTCGCTTGACGGGGAACAAGGCGTTTGCTGCTACGGGCCTTGTTCTGCGTCACCATGGCGGTGCCTAACCCCTCCATCGAGCGGACATCCACCGGCCAGACGCGCTACAGCGGTGCTGTATTGTTGCTTTTCGCGCGGCTGGCCGGTGGCCGCCGCTCATGTCGAACGTTAGACCGCCTCTGCTAGGAGGTAGCTGAGGTGATTATCGAGCAAGCCGAGTGCTCAATGGCTTCAAACTGCTGAAGGCTAGTGGGTTGACTAGTTGCCTGCGCGCTTAGGCTTAGAGGCTATGACCTGTACAAATTCGGAGGGAGCGAGATTGGCAGTACGGAAGCGCCTGCAGCTGCAAAACTTCTTCGACGCGTTGGAGGCGCGATATGCTTTGCCTAGGTGATTTGATGCTTGGACAAAGGAGACCGCCGCCCAACACGTCACGGCAGCGGACAGTTGAAAGCTGCTGGTGCTGAGTTAAAGGTTATCTGCCGCCGCTGCGTTTTGCCGTTAGACTCTCTTGTCTCATCAAATTAGAATATCTGACGGATTCGACATAGATCACCCCATGCCATGTCTGCCAATTCTCGCCGTTCTGTCAGTCTGGTTGCCTGTCTAATCGCTCTACCTTTATCACTGCTATCTATGGGTTACACGACACAAGCCTCAACACCTGTCGAGGTTCACATTACAACGTTAACAGGCACGCTCCATGGCACACAGATTACTCCAGCGTCTAATATGCCAGAGCCAGCGGTGCTGATCATTGCGGGTTCAGGTCCGACCGATCGCAATGGAAACAATCCTCTAGCTGGGCAGAATAATAGCCTCAAACTCCTCGCTGAAGGATTAGCGGAGCATGGCATTGCCTCAATCCGATATGACAAGCGCGGGATTGGAGAAAGCGCAGCCGCAGGACCTGAAGAAGCTGATTTGCGTTTCGATACCTATGTTGAAGATGCTGCACTTTGGATTCAGCAATTGCAGGCAGATTCTCGTTTCTCAAGCATCACCGTAATTGGTCACAGCGAAGGCTCTCTGATTGGAATGCTGGCAACCCAAAAAACCGGAGCAGATGCTTTTGTATCAATCGCCGGAATTGCCCAAACTGCATCACAAGTTTTACAAGATCAACTGCGACCTAGATTGCCAGATGCATTATGGCAACAGAATGAGCAGATTCTTTCTGCTCTAGAGCAAGGGAAGAGAGTGACCTCTGTTTCACCAGAACTCAATGAGTTCTACAGATCGAGCATCCAACCCTACCTCATTTCCTGGTTTCGCTATACCCCTGCCCAAGAGATTAGGCGTCTCACTGTCCCTGTTCTAATTGTTCAAGGAACAACGGATATCCAAGTGTCTGTAAGGGAGGCGCAAGACCTGAAGAGGGCTAAGCCGGATGCAGAGCTTAGAATCATTGAGGGGATGAATCACGTGTTAAAAGCTGTTCCATTAGACCCTGAACAGCAAAATGCTTCCTATTCTGATCCAACGCTGCCAGTTGTGCCTGAGCTAGTTGAGGGTATAACTCAATTTATTCACAGCAGTAGAATATGCCGTGAGTCTAACCAGTCGCTGCACCGGAACGTGTCAAGTTAAGTGGTTGAGTTGCAAAGGTTTTCTGCGTCCGGTGAGCTTGGTCGTTCTGCTGCTTGAGTTATCGTAGAGGGCAGCAGTTTGAGTCTTGTCTGTAGGACGACGAATGAGTTTATCGGAGTTTACCAAACAAGCGGTATCTGAACAATGGTCATTTCTCGCTGAGGCAACGTTTGAGCTAACAGCGCAGGGTTCAAGCCGTGCAGTTTATTTTGTTCGCGCCTCAGAGCATCAGTTTGTTCTAAAGTTTTACGCAGCTACCACTGCGATCGCTCAGATTCACTATGAGCATTCATTGCTTACGTTTCTAGACTCTGCTCATCTCCCTTTCGCGATTCCAGTACCCCTCCAGACCGCTTCTGGCGAAACCTTTATTGCCGTTGAAGTGGATGGACAATTGCTTAACGCTGCCCTACTGCCTCGGTTAGTCGGACACCCAATGGAGCGGCGAAACCTGCATCAGATTCAATCGGCTGGTTTTGCCTTGGCGACGTTGCACAATGCACTTGCCGAGTTCGATCCGCAGGGTCAGTACGCGAAATTGCCGTTTTGGGGAGCATTAGACCGAATTCATCCGCAAGTCAGCGATCCCTTCACAGTTCCACAACTTTTACAGCTAGGTTTAGAGGAACAGAGGCACTTAAATCAACTGTTAAATGAGGCAATCGAATCCTCTCCTGAGCTATACGCAACACTTCCCATTCAGACCATTCATGCAGATTACATAACACCAAACATTCTCGTGAACCAGGATCAGGTGGTTGGAATTCTAGATTTTGAGTTTGCAACGCGCGATTTGCGATTGTTGGATTACATGAGTAGCTTAGATCAGCTTGCATCCTTTCCTTGGCAGGAAGTTTTATTTGAGGAAATTGTGCGAGCCTTTAGCACAGGCTATCAAGCGTTGTCTTTACTGACACTGGCAGAAATGAGAGCTGCCATTTCGGTGTGGAAGCTGCAACGCGCCAGTTCGCTGGTCTACTGGACAGGGTGGTTAGTGGAAGGAAAAGGGAGTCGGCAAAAAATTGTTGATGCTGTTGTGGAGACGCTGAGATTTGAAACGTGGCTCCAATCCAATCAGAGGAAGTGGCTTGATGCTTTAGGTTGCGTGTGAGTTTATAAAGTACAGAAACATTGCTGGTAGCGACAGAACAATTCGATTGCAGCGGACAAGCAAAGTTTTTTCGTCTATCGTTCTATTTTTCTCGTCGCCGCTGAATTGCACGGTTATCTCGCTTCGTTCAGTCATGTTGAAGTTTATGTAGACTTGGATCACGGTTTCAAATCTCTCATTCCTGTATGAAATCAGAAGATGTTTTGCAGATTGTGACCTGGTTAGAGCGGGCAGAGATTCCTGTATGGTTAGATGGTGGTTGGGGTGTCGATGCCCTGTTAAGTCAACAAACACGATCGCACAGTGATCTCGATCTCGTAGTTAGGTTGGAGGATGCTGGTCAGATTGAACAGACCCTCGCTATCTATCAGTTCGCTATCATACTGAATGAGTTACCGACGCGGTTTGTGATGAAAGATGCTAACTGTCGTAGTGTTGACTTTCACACTGTCCAACAGGATAGTAGCGGACAGTTGATTCAAGTCCTACAAGACGGCACGCCTTTTCATTATCCACAGGATAGTTTAGCTGGACAGGGCAGGATCGACGGCAATGTGATTTCTTGCATCACACCTGAAGTGCAGATGCTATGTCACACAGGATACAACCCCCAAGCAAAAGACATTCATGACGTTCGACTATTGCAGCAATACTTTAATCTTCCACTTCCAGAAGAGTATGTTGGTGTTGTGACAGGCTTCGAGTAGTCATGAAAGTGAAGCAACAGCGAGATAACAATTCGATTGCAGCGGACGAGCAAAGTTTCTTCGTCTATCGTTCTGGTTTTATCGTCGCCGCTGAATCGAACCGTTCTGCCGCTGCACACGGCTTGGCTGTTAGTCAAACTTAAATTATGCAGATTGAGCATTTAGAGTTTAAGCCAATTGATTTGGCAAAGCACGCCGATGTTTGCGTAGCTTTCCGGGAAGATTCATATGTTTGCAGCTTTGGGTCAGCAGAACTCTTTCACGGGGCCGATGGCAAAGGAGCAGAACGCTACGTCAACTGGCTGTGCGAGAAGATGAAACGGTTTCCTGGTGGCTGCGTTCACGTTTGGTCGGGCAGCGAAATCATCGGTCAAATGGAAATGGGACGTTTTAGGTCAGATGCCTCACTAGGTTACGTCAATTTGTACTACGTCACTGCCCGTTGGCGCGGCACTGGTGTTGCCAGTTTGCTTGATGAATATGCAACAGCCTTCTTCAAACGGCTTAGCTTGCACTCCGCCCGTTTAAGCGTCACTCCGACAAATACGAGAGCAGTAGAGTTCTATCTTAGGCATGGATGGAAGGACTTGGGGCCACGAGAGAACGCGCCTGAGGTTCACTACATGGGAAAAAATTATGAGTGACCGGCAGCAACAGAATCGGGTCGAGGAAGGCATTTAACCTTCCCCTCCCACACCACCCTGCGTGCGGGTCCGCACAGGGCGGTTCATGAAGACGCGCAGACAATGCTGATAGTCTAGGCGTATCCTTGAACTTTCATCCAAAGATGCCGAATGGATAGCAATCCCTGCTGTTCCAGCCATTCATTGGTCATTCCCGTTTGCGTCGCCAGCGTCTTTGACAAGCGCCAGTAGCCTTTGCGGCTAAGCCCTGTCGAGAAAGCATGCCGTCTACTCGTTCCCAGCTTGAGCAGGTTGGTGATGCGGGTTCTGGGTCTGCGCCATTGCTTCCAATAACACATCCGCATCCGCCGCCTTAACCAACCGTCTAGCTCTTCGATGGGGGAGTAATGTTGGGAAATGCCAAAGTAGTTCATCCAGCCTCGCAAGTATCGGTTCAATCGCTCAATCCGTTCTGCCATTGAAACTCCCCAACTGCGTGAGGTCAGTCCCCGCAACCGGTGCTTGAAGTCCCGTATGGCTGGCTCAGATGCAAAGATCCGAATCCCCCGGAAGGTGAAACCCAGATATTGGAGGTCTTCGACCTTGACCACCCGACTTTTCTCGCGATTGACCTTGAGCTTCATCTTTTGAGTCAGGTAACGACTCGTTTTAGCCATCACTCGTCGCCCTGCACGTCTACTTTTGACCAGGATTACCAAGTCATCCATGTAGCGGACAAACCGATGCCCTCTGGCTTCTAGCTCCTTGTCGAGGTCATCCAATAGGATGTTGGACAATAACGGAGACAAAGGCGACCCTTGCGGTGTCCCCCAGTCCGTGGCCTCAATCGTGCCACCCACCAGCACCCCTGCTCTCAAGTAACGACCAATGAGCCTCAGAAGTAACTTGTCAGTCACTTTGCGGGCAATTCGGGACATCAGCACATCGTGATTGACCGTATCAAAGAATTTCTCTAGGTCTAAGTCAACCGCATACCGATACCCCATCTTGACAATCGTCTTTACCTGCCGAATTGCGCCATGAGCAGAGCGTTTGGGGCGGCTCCCATAACTGGGCTCAGAGAACTCTGACTCAAAGATGGGAGACAGCACTTGTAAGATGGCTTGTTGGATCACCCGGTCAATGACACAAGGCACACCCAACTTTCGCTCTCCCTTGCCGCGTGGCTTGGGAATGACCACCCGTCGCACCGGGCGAGGTTGGTAGCTGCCATCTATCAGGGATTGGCGAATCTCACTCCAATGCTCTCGCGCATAGGCCGGAAAGTCTTCTAAGCTCATCCCGTCACTGCCGGGTGCCCCTTGATTCGACTTCACTCGCTCCCATGACCGTTTCAGATTGTCGCGCTCTAAGATTCGCACCATCAGGTTGTCTAAGGCTGGCTCTCTGTCAGCACGCCAAACATCATCTCCCCCATCCGGGTTCATTGATGAGTTTGAGTGGTTCATGGCTCCTCCTTAGTTCATTCATGTTCGTCCCTTCGTTCCCCAAGAGAACTACTATGGACTCTGCTGACTTCTGCCTCACTCACCATCCAGCATTGCTACTGGCTGTGCCGTTTGGGTTGCCGTAGGGTTCGGTGGGTACTCTATCCGTTTCCAGATAGCCCTCAGTCCGACTCCCTTAGCCCCTCAAAGTGCCGTTAGACAGACCTCCCCAGATAAGAACGTGAACTGTCCCGCCGCAACCGCGTCATTTACTGTGCCCCTTGAACCTTGGGTTTCGTTGTGTTGTGCCAACTCACCCAGGGGTCTCAGCCTTCTATGACGTTTCTGTTCGTCGGTTCGTCGGTTTGCCGCTGGCTTCCTCCAGATACTCCCTCGCGAGAGTACCCTTGCCTTAAGCTAGGAGTTGTCGTCACTCGGCTCCAAGACTTTCGAGCATTTGGACGTTGGTCCTCCTCCAGGGGACTTTCACCCCATTAGTTCACGCCCATGCTGGGCGTACACAAGGTGCTGCACTCGACCGCCTACACTCTACGCTCGTGCTTCCACCAGCCTCTAGCGGCGAGTGAGCTGAATCGTTGTACGGCATCGCTAGCTACTACCCGCAGTATGTTGAAATGCATCATGTAGCAGAAGACAATTCATCCTTTTATGTGCGTGTCCCAGCAAAAGTTTTGGGATGCTTACGTGATGGAGAGATTACCGTTATTCTTCTTCCTGTCCATGGATTAGCCCTAACACAGCCGCTCGAGGCTCATCTCATTCCTGAAACCTTGAGGATGCCTAATAGTGAGTTTGATATATTGTTCAAACATCCTGGCGCAGAAATGATCCGAGTCCTATGCCACGATGAACCCTGCCCAGAAATTGATAAAAGCAATGAGTGAGGTTCGACTCGATTTGGGTGTCGTTCGCTCGGATCGGGAACAACGTGCAGTTGTGGCAGACCTATATAGACATCGAGTAGAGTTAACACAGATCTAAATACTCGGTTGTAGAGTCCTGCCGTACAACAATTGCGGTGCAACGGATTGAAAGAAGTCGCTGTTGCTGAGTCCAAGTTCTTGGTAACCTCTGACCGCAACCGTTAGTCTGCCAAGACTGAAGGGTATGGTTAGGATGACTAACAAACAATCGCCAAGTTTTGTGGTTGCTATAAGTGGTCCCTCTGGAGCAGGAAAAACTTCTCTGGTTCAAAAAGTAACCAGTTTGCTAGAAGATGCTGTATCTCTCTATTTCGACGATTATGCCTCGGTATCGAAATACCCCTCGAACTTCTCTGAGTGGATTAAAGAGGGAGCCGATCCCAATCAATGGCAAACGCCACAACTCCTTAAAGACTTACGGAGCTTACGGCGTAGGAAAGCCATTTCTCTGCCCGATAACAAAGGAATAATCAAGGCAGCCAGCTTCATTGTGATGGAGGAGCCATTTGGTAGAGAACGAGCCGAAATGAACGAGCTTATTGATTTTGTAGCATGTATCGACCTGCCGCTAGAAGTTGCCTTAGCACGTCGGTTGCTGCGAGATGTTGAATGGTGTCTCCGTGAAAGAGATCCAGAATACCTGGCAACTTATCTCAAAGAATACCTAATAGGATATCTCAGTGGTGCTACCCGCGAACTGTACCTTGAAGTAAACGCAAGGGTCTTGAAGAATTGCGATTTGGTTCTAGATGGAGTTAAATCCCTGGATGAGCTGGCAGATGAGATAATCGCTGCGATTAAAACAAAACTGGGGACAGTCTAACTGTAATCAGGAGCAGCCTAACAATCCGCCTGCACACCGACCGTTTAGAATTACCAGTTGAGTCCGAAAGTTCACTAGCGGCGGGTGAGGCGGAACGTTAATAGCTAGCAACAATGCCGAAAATGAGTGAATTCGGCATTGTTTGGATTGCGATCGCTTAAATTCTCAATCGTTTGAGGCGTACTACAAAAAGCACGCCACTATTCATTTTCGGCAATGTTTGCAAGAAACACATAACACCTCCTCGCAAACCAAAAAATCAAGAGGGGCGAGCGCAGTGTTTTGATCACACCCTTTGTGCCCTTTCAATCTTCATTTGATCAAGGACTGCCCAGCCAGGATACTGCGGCGGCAATATCATTGTAGAACACGCGATGATTGGCTTCGCCAAACGCCAGGCGGGCCAGGTAAGCAATCCCCGTATTGGGCACAACTATCGCGACTTTTACATCAGCTTGCTTGAGCGCATCGGTTAACCCCTGCTGCGTGAGCACGATTTCTATCGGCGGGCGCTCAAGCTCCAAGGCATCGTACATCACCTGTTTGCAACCCGTGTCCCTCTGCAACACTCCAATGCGCTGATGGCACTCCTGTATGAGGTCGGCTGTAGCTACCCCGCGAATTCGCGCGAGGATGATTCCACCCACAGGCTCAACCCATAACTGATCTGGACTCTCGTTTGGCATAATGAATGATGCTCGTTGATGAAATTGTCTCGGCTCAACTCTTAATGAGCCCGAATTCTTGAGCATTTCTTCGCTCTAGTTTCGCCTTCTATTCTGCCTAATCTCCCAGAAACGGGAGTAGACGGCATCCAGGGTGCTGACATGGAATCACGACCTCGAAACTTATTAGTCCAGTCCAAGAGATCAACTGATTCATTAAGCGTCGATACTTCAAAAACGTAAAGCCGCGATCGCCCCCTCCATCTGAAGCTCCAATACCTTCAAATACCGCTGAAGTGCTTGTAAGCTGCGGTACCCCGATATCTCCTGAATCACTCGCAGCGGTATCCCGGCACTGCTCATCTGGGTCAGAGCAGTTCTTCTGAAGCTGTGAGTACTGGCTCCCACTAGCCCCAAACGAGCGCGATCGTTGATTAGATACTGAGCGATCAAGGACTATCAAAAAAGCGATTATCTTGATTGTCAAGCCTGAGTTGCTCCATTGGCTATCAGAGGTGGTTGCCAAGAAGTTCCAGCTCGAATCATGGCATTGAGGATGCGCAGCAACTTATGC